>NZ_JAXIOM010000015.1:0-61623 GCF_049311025.1 Arthrobacter sp. 3Tela_A | reverse complement strand
CGCCGCCCCCCGCGCCCCCCCCCTTCTTTGCTGCCTGGACCGTCCGGAAGGAAACCTAGCCGACGGGGGCTACAGCCTGGACGCTCAGCCCCGGCTCTGCAAGTTCGTCTCCCATGGCCTCCTGGCGGTCCACCAGCACGGTGTCTCCGTCCGAAATCCGTCCGGCCAGGATTCCCTTGGCCAGCTTGTCGCCGATCTCGCGCTGGACCAGACGGCGCAGCGGACGGGCGCCGTAGGCGGGGTCGTAACCGGTCAGTGCCAGCCATTCCCGCGCAGCGTCTGTGACATCCAGAGTAAGACGGCGGTCCCGCAGGCGCGTGGCCAGCGCCTTGACCTGCAGGTCCACGATCTCGGAGAGTTCCTCCAGGTTCAGCGGATCAAAGAGGATCACGTCGTCCAAGCGGTTCAGGAACTCCGGCTTGAAGTTGGCGTTGACCATGGACATCACCGACTCGCGCTTCTGTTCCTCCGTGAGCCCCGGGTCCACCAGGAACTGCGAACCGAGATTGGAGGTCAGGATCAGGATCACGTTGCGGAAGTCCACGGTGCGGCCCTGCCCGTCGGTGAGCCGACCGTCGTCGAGCACCTGCAGCAGGATGTCGAAAACGTCCGGGTGCGCCTTTTCAACTTCATCGAGCAGGATCACCGAGTACGGGCGACGCCGGACGGCCTCTGTGAGCTGGCCGCCCTCCTCGTAGCCGACGTACCCCGGAGGGGCACCGACAAGGCGGGATACCGTGTGCTTCTCGGCGTATTCACTCATGTCCAGCCGGACCATGGCCCGCTCATCATCGAAGATGAACTCTGCGAGCGCCTTGGCCAGCTCAGTCTTTCCAACACCGGTTGGGCCCAGGAAGAGGAACGAGCCGGTGGGGCGGTCGGGGTCGGACACCCCGGCACGTGAGCGGCGCACAGCGTCTGCGACGGCCTGCACTGCCTTGCGCTGGCCGATCAGCCTCGACCCAATGACGGACTCCATATCCAGCAGCTTCTGGGATTCGCCCTGCAGCATGCGGCCGGCCGGAATACCGGTCCAGGAGGACACCACTTCGGCAATGTCGTCGGCGGTGACTTCTTCTGAGACCATCAGCTCCCGGGCACCGTCGCCGTACTTGTCCTCCTCAGCCTCCTGGGCGGCGTCGAGTTCCTTCTGCATCGCAGGAATCTCGCCGTAGAGGATGCGGGAGGCCTCGGTCAGGTCGCCGTCGCGCTGCGCCTTTTCGGCCAGCGACCGCAGCTCGTCGATGCGGGCCTTGATGTCGCCCACCCGGTTCAGCCCGGCCTTTTCCGCTTCCCACCGGGCGTTCAGCGCGGCAAGCTGTTCCTTCTTGTTCGCCATGTCCTCGCGCAGGACCTCGAGGCGTTCGAGTGAGGCCTCATCCGTTTCACCGCTGATGGCCAGCTCCTCCATGGTGAGCCGGTCGACGGCGCGGCGCAGCTCGTCGATTTCCTCCGGTGCGGAGTCAATCTCCATCCGCAGCCGGGACGCTGCCTCATCCACCAGGTCGATCGCCTTGTCCGGGAGCTGGCGGCCGGTGATGTACCGGTTGGAGAGCGTGGCGGCTGCGACCAGCGCGGAGTCCGCGATGGCCACCTTGTGGTGGGCTTCGTAGCGTTCCTTCAGGCCGCGCAGGATGCCGATGGTGTCCGGAACGCTTGGCTCACCGACGAATACCTGCTGGAACCGGCGTTCCAGCGCGGCGTCCTTTTCGATGTTCTCCCGGTATTCGTTCAGGGTGGTGGCACCAATGAGGCGGAGTTCGCCGCGGGCCAGCATGGGCTTGAGCATGTTGCCGGCGTCCATGGAGCCCTCGGCTGCACCGGCGCCGACGACGGTGTGCAGCTCATCAATGAACGTCACCACCTGGCCCTCGGAATTGGCGATCTCCTCCAGGACGGCCTTGAACCGTTCCTCGAACTCGCCCCGGTACTTGGCTCCGGCAACCATGGACCCCAGGTCCAGGGACAGCAGGGTCTTGCCGCTGAGGCTCTCCGGAACATCCCCGGCAACGATCCGCTGGGCCAGGCCCTCCACCACGGCGGTCTTGCCCACGCCGGGCTCACCAATCAGTACAGGATTGTTCTTGGTGCGCCGGCTCAAAACCTGGATGACGCGGCGGATCTCCGAGTCCCTGCCGATCACCGGGTCCAGCTTGCCGGCACGGGCCATCTCAGTCAGGTCGGTGCTGAACTTCTCCAGCGCCTGGAGGGTATTCTCCGGATCGGCATTGGTCACTTTGCGGTCTCCTCGCACACTCGGAAGGGCACCGGCCAGGACGTCATGGCCGGCATTGTTGTCCCGCAGGGCTCTTCCCGCGGGACCGTTGTCCACCGAGAGAGCCAGCAGCAGGTGCTCGGTGGATACGTAGGCATCACCCAGCTGGGCTGCCTCCTGCTGCGCGGTGTTGATCACCTGCAGCAGCGGCCTCGAAAACTGCGGCTGCTGGACGGAGGAACCAGAGCTGGAGGGCAGGTCATGGATGGCGTTGCTGGCAGCGACGCTAACGGCGTCAGGATTGGCTCCGGCCGCTTTCAGGAGCGCGACTGCAACCCCCTGGCGCTGGTCCATCAGCGCCTTGAGCAGGTGCGCCGGTTCGATCTGGGGATTACCGGCAGTGGTTGCGTTCATGGCCGCAGCCTGGAGCGCTTCCTGGCTCTTGTTGGTGAATTTGGTATCCACGGCGGGCTCCTTCTCAGCTCAGGTAAACCGAACAAGCTCCCGGCGGACTGGCCAGCACCTGCAGAAGCAGGATTCGCCGCTCAGCTGGTCCGGCATCCTGCCGGAGCCCGCTGGGCCTGCTCGCTTCATCCGCTCGTACTCAACTAACTTGAGTGTACTTCACTCAACCCCCGCTGTAAAGTTTTCCACAGGCAATAACCTGCCCCTGACCTGCACTTATTCAGGCCCGGGCAGCGGCGCGTGCTGGCGCTCGAACTCGTCCCGGACACGCTCCCATGCTGCATTGCGTGCCTGATACAGCTCCTGCTCCGCTTCTTCCATCTGCTCCCAGCTGACCATGTTGGGGCTCAGCTCCCTGCCATGGACGTGCGCATCCAACCGGTCCAGGAAGAATTCCCACCCGGGACCGGCAGCCCATGCGGCAACTTCCGGATCGATCACCGCGAACTTCTTGCGGACCGAGGCAAAAAGCAGTTCGACGCGCGTTGAGCCATCCACGTCTGTCAGATGGATCTCCAGCTCGCCTGGGTTGCCGTGCGGCGGCAGCCAGGTGACAGTCAGCATCCGGGGCGGATCGCAGCGCAGGATCATCCCCGTCGCATAACCTTCCAGTTCGTAATCCCCGCCGCGCCGGAGCTCACCCCGCGGCTCCGCGAAGTAGGCGGCGATCCGGGAGGGGTCGGACAGTGCGTTCCAGACCTCACCGATGGGCTGGTTCACGTCCCGCCCAATCACCAGCATGCGCGCGTGCCCGGCCTGGATCTGGCGGAGCCCAAACGAGCGCTCCGTCTCGGATAGCAACACGTCCATTTCCGACATTCCCGCTCCTTCAGCTTGCCGTCATCACGGTCCCAAAGGAGGCTTCCGGATCGATCCAGCGGTCCGGCCGGAGATCCCCCGGAACCGGTAAATGTGAGGTGCACCACGTATTCCGCACCTCCTTGGAGGTTAGCAGGACAGCACCCGCGCAGGACAGGCCCGGAGCATGGCCACCCGAAACAGTGCGGGGATGGCGACCAGCATCCAGGCCCCGGGAATTTGACCGAAGTCACACAAATCAGCCTCCCACAGGGGCACTTGCTAGGCTGAATGCCACGACTAAGGGACCTTACTTTTTATTCGCACAGCCTTGAAGGATGTCATGACCAAGACTGCAGAATCCGAAGCGCCGCCCGCGGCAGTGGAGAAGACCCGGACAAACAGGGTGGTTTTCACCGGCTCGGCCGTGGGAATCACGGCCATCGCACTGTGGGCCATGATCTCCACCGAGTCCGCCGAAGAAGTCATCGGAGCCATGGTTGGCTGGGTCTCCACCAACATGGGCTGGTACTACTTCCTGGTCGTGACCATGGTGGTGGTTTTTGTCCTCGTGATTGCCCTCTCCGGCATCGGCAAGACCAAACTCGGGCCTGATCACTCCAAACCGCAGTTCGGCCTGTTCACCTGGGGCGCGATGCTCTTTGCCGCAGGCATTGGCATTGACCTGATGTTCTTCTCCGTCTCTGAACCGGTCACCCAGTACCTTGCCCCTCCCACCGGCGACGGCTCCACCGCCGAAGCCGCACGCCAGGCCCTGGTGTGGACCCTGTTCCACTACGGCATTACGGGATGGGCCCTTTATGCACTGATGGGACTGGCTCTGGGCTACTTCGCCTACCGCCACAACCTGCCGCTGAGCATCCGCTCGGCTCTCTATCCGATCTTCGGGAAAAAGATCGACGGACCGCTGGGCCACGGCGTGGACATCGCGGCCCTGCTGGGCACAATCTTCGGCATCGCCACCTCACTGGGCATCGGCGTCGTACAGCTGAACTACGGCCTGAGCTTTATGTTCGGGCTGCCGGAGAACCTCAGCGTGCAGATCGCCCTGATTGCCCTCGCGGTGATCATGGCAACCATCTCCGTGGTCTCCGGCGTCGAAAAGGGCATCCGCCGGCTCTCCGAACTCAATGTCATCCTGGCCCTGGGCCTGATGCTCTTTATTCTCATCGCGGGCAAGACCAGCTTCCTGTTCGACGGGATCGTGCAGAACATCGGCGACGTGCTCAGCCGCTTCCCGGGCATGACGCTGGACACCATGGCCTACGACCGGCCGGATGAATGGCTCTCCGGCTGGACTCTATTCTTCTGGGCCTGGTGGATCGCCTGGGCCCCGTTCGTCGGACTCTTCCTGGCACGTATTTCCCGGGGCCGTACCATCCGCCAGTTCGTGCTCGGCGTCATGATCGTGCCCTTCGCCTTCATCCTGCTGTGGATCTCCATCTTCGGCAACAGCGCACTGGAGCTGGTCATGGGAGGCAACGCAGCCTTCGGCGAGGTAGCCATGAACCAGCCGGAGCGGGCCTTCTACGGACTACTGGAACAGTTCCCCTGGCTGCCCGCCACCGCTGCGATCGCCACCTTCACCGGCCTGCTGTTCTATGTGACCTCGGCAGACTCCGGAGCCCTGGTGATGGCCAACTTCACGTCCCACCTCAAGGACGCCGATTCGGACGCCCCGAAATGGATGCGGGTTTTCTGGGCAGTCATCACCGGCGTGCTCACCCTCGCCATGCTGATGGTCGGCGGCGTGACCACCCTGCAGAACGCCACAATCATCATGGGCCTGCCGCTGTCCATTCTGCTGCTGTTCATCATGCTCGGGGTTTACAAGGCCCTGCGGGTGGAGAACTCCCTGGCCGCAAGCTTCCGGGCTTCCCTGCCGAGCATGATCGCCGGCCGCAGCCCGGATCCCCGCGGCGGACGCACCTGGCGCCAGCGCCTGACCCGGGCCATGTCCTACCCCGGACGCCGGCAGGCAGCACGTTTCGTGGAAACCGTGGCCGTTCCGGCCCTGGCCGAAGTCCACGACGAGCTTGAAGCCAAGGGCGCCGACGTCTCGCTCTCCCAGACCGAGGCCGGCAACGGCATCCTCTCCGCTGACCTGACCGTGGGCCTGGGCGAGGAACGCCCGTTCAAGTACCAGGTTTATCCCGTTGAGTACGAGACCCCGTCCTACGCCCTGCGCAGCGCTTCCGCCGAGACGAAGTACTTCCGCACGGAGGTCTTCTCCCTGGAGGGCAGCCACGGCTACGACGTCATGGGTTACACCAAGGACCAGCTGATCACCGACGTCCTGGACCATTACGAACGCCACCTCGAATTCCTGCACCTCAACCGAGAGATGCCCGGAAACACCGCAATCACCGAAGACCCAGTTGTCAAAGACAACTGGGACGCCGACTTTGTCGGCGGGGAGGAGAAACGATGAGTACACCGGCAACACTTTTCATCGACGGGGCCTGGGTGCCCGCATCCGACGGCGGTACCCGCGAAATCCGCAACCCCGCCGACGGCGAACTGGTCGCCGTCGTTTCCGAAGCAACTGCACTGGACACGGAAAAGGCCATTGCCTCCGCCCGCTCGGCGTTTGACCGCGGCGAGTGGGCGGCCGTTCCGGCCCCGGAACGCGGCGACTTCCTGCTCCGGGTCGCAGCCGAGCTGAAGGCACGCAAGGCCGAGTTCGCCCGTGCCGAGACACTGGACACGGGCAAGCGGCTGTCCGAGAGCGAAATCGACATGGACGACATCGCCGCCTGCTTCACGTACTTCGGCAAAATCGCCGGCCAGAACGCCGGCCGGATCGTGGACGCCGGGAACCCCGACGTCGTCTCCCGAATTGAGTACGAGCCCGTCGGCGTGTGCGGGCTGATCGCACCCTGGAACTACCCGCTGCTGCAGGCTGCCTGGAAGATCGCCCCCGCTCTGGCGGCCGGCTGCACCTTTGTGCTCAAGCCCTCCGAGCTGACACCGTCCACCTCCATCCTGATGATGCGGGTCCTGGAAGACCTCGGGCTTCCCCGCGGCACGGCCAACCTGGTGCTCGGTGCCGGCGCCGTCGCCGGAGCGCCGTTGGCGGAATCGCCCGACGTCGATCTGGTCTCCTTCACCGGCGGAGTCGCCACGGGCAAGACCATTGCCGCAGCCGCGGCAGGCACGGTCAAGAAGGTCGCGCTGGAGCTGGGCGGCAAGAACCCCAACGTCGTCTTCGCCGACGCCGACTTCGACGCCGCCCTGGACAACGCACTGAACGCAGCCTTCGTCCACTCCGGACAGGTCTGCTCCGCCGGTGCCCGGCTGATCGTCGAAGAGCCGATCGCGGAGCGCTTCGTGAACGAGCTGGTCCGCCGCGCCGAACAAATCCGCATGGGCGGGCCGTTCGATGAAAACGCGGAAACCGGACCGCTGATCTCCGCCGCACACCGGGACAAGGTCACCGCCTACGTCAAAAACGCAGTGGCTGAAGGAGCCCGCGTCCGCTGCGGCGGCACCTGGGGAACCGGCGAGCTGGAAAAGGGCTACTACTACGCCCCCACCGTCCTGGACAATATCCAGCGCGGAAGCTCCGCACTCCTGGAAGAAGCCTTCGGCCCGGTAGTCACCGTTGAAACCTTCAACGGTGAAGACGAAGCCGTAGCCCTCGCCAATGACACCGCCTACGGTCTCGCCGGAGCCGTCTGGTCCGCTGACGCCGGCAAGACCCAGCGCGTCGCCCGCCGCCTGCGCCACGGCACCATCTGGATCAATGACTTCCACCCCTATCTCCCGCAGGCCGAATGGGGCGGCTTCGGGATCTCCGGTGTCGGCCGGGAACTCGGCCCTACCGGGCTGGGCGAGTACCAGGAAGCCAAGCACATCTACCAGAACATCAACCCCCAGGTAACCGGCTGGTTCAACGACCACGGAAAGGTCAACTAAGTTTCATGACTGATCTGCACAAACGCGAGTTCGACTACATCGTCATTGGCGGCGGCTCCGCCGGAGCGGCCGTCGCCTCCCGGCTCAGCGAAGACCCGTCCCTCGAAGTAGCCCTGGTCGAGGCCGGCCCGGATGACCGTGGCCTGGAGGAAATCCTGCAGCTGGACCGCTGGATGGAGCTGCTGGAATCCGGCTACGACTGGGACTACCAGATCGAGCCCCAGGAGAACGGCAACTCCTTTATGCGCCAGGCCCGGGCCAAGGTGATGGGCGGATGCTCCAGCCACAACTCCTGCATCGCTTTCTGGGCGCCGCGGGAGGACATCGATGAATGGGAATCCCGTTTCGGCGCCGAGGGCTGGAACTCGGCGATGGCGTTCCGCCTGTTCAAGCAGCTGGAAAAGAACGAAGACGCCGGCCCGGATGCGCCGCACCACGGGGACAGCGGTCCGGTGCACCTGATGAACATCCCGCCGAATGACCCCTGCGGCGTGGCACTGCTGGACGCCTGCGAGCAGGCCGGGATCCCGCGTGTGAAGTTCAATACCGGTGAAACCGTGATCAACGGGGCGAACTTCTTCCAGATCAACCGGCGTGCGGACGGCACCCGCTCGTCCTCGTCCGTCTCCTACATCCACCCGATCATGGAACGGCCCAACTTCACGCTGCTGACAGGCCTGCGTGCCCGTGAACTGAAGTTCGACGAAAACAACCGCTGCACCGGCGTCGACGTGGTGGACGGACAGTTCGCCCGCACCCACGCGCTCACGGCCCGCACCGAGGTGATCCTCTCCGCGGGGGCGATCGATTCGCCCAAGCTCCTGATGCTCTCCGGCATCGGTCCGGCCGCACACCTGGCGCAGCACGGCATCGACGTCCGGGTGGATTCCCCCGGTGTGGGTGAAAACCTGCAGGATCATCCGGAGGGAGTCATCCAGTGGGAAGCGAAGCAGCCGATGCCGGAAACCTCCACGCAGTGGTGGGAGATCGGCATCTTCACCCCCACGGAAGAGGGGCTTGACCGCCCGGACCTCATGTTCCACTACGGTTCGGTCCCGTTCGATATGCACACTCTCCGGCACGGTTACCCCACCACCGAGAACGGCTTCTGCCTCACCCCGAACGTCACCCATGCGCGCTCCCGCGGCACCGTGCGGCTGCGCAGCCGGGACTTCCGCGACAAGCCGATGGTTGACCCGCGGTACTTCACCGACCCGCATGACATGCGCGTGATGGTCTACGGCATCAAAAAGGCCCGCGAGATCGTCGCGTCCCCGGCGATGGCCGAGTGGGCGGGCCGTGAGCTCTACCCGGGACCGGACGTGCAGACGGACGAGGAGATCACCGAGTACATCAGGAAAACGCACAACACGGTCTATCACCCGGCCGGCACGGTGCGGATGGGAGCAGCCGACGACGCCATGTCGCCGCTGGATCCGCAACTGCGGGTCAAGGGTGTCACCGGACTGCGCGTCGCGGACGCCTCGGTCATGCCGGAGCTGACCACGGTGAATCCGAACATCACCACCATGATGATCGGTGAACGCTGCGCCGAACTTGTGCGGCAGGACCGCCCCGGCGCGGGCGCTGCTGCCACTGCGGAGACCGCCGCAGTGTAACTGCGCGTAACCAACCCCCGAGGGGGGGGCGGGGGGCGGGGCGCCCCCCCCCCCCGCGCGGCGGGCGGGGGCGGGCCGGCCGCCCCCCCCCGCTTCTTGTACCGGCTTTTTCGACCTGCGCCGGTACTGTGGGCGCATGGGGAAACACCGCTGGCTCGCGTCTGTCCTGTCCGTCGCTGTCCTGGGATTGTCGCTGAGCGCCTGCTCGGCGGACGGCCCGACACCCGAAGAAGCAGCACAGACCCTCGCGGACGGACTGGCTGAACTGGACGTCTCGGGCAGCACGTTCCTGGACTCCACCACGGAGGAAGCCAACTCCCTTCTCACGGACTGGACCTCCGGCATGGCGCCGCTGAAACCCGCCGTCAGCGTCGCCTCGGTCGAGGAAACCGGCGACGGTGAGGCAGTGGCCACCCTGAACTACGTCTGGGACGTGAACGCCTCGGAGAACGACTACAGCTACGAAACCACGGTGGCACTGCAGCGCAGTGACGATGAGGACTGGCAGGTTCGCCTCACCTCCACGGCGGTGCATCCGGAGCTTGCGCCCGACGACTCCCTGCTGCTTGAAACGGGGGCACCCCAGCGAGGGGACATCCTCGGAGCAGGAGGCCAGGTGCTGGTCACGGACCGGCCGGTGTGGCGGGTCGGGATCGACAAGACCCGCATCCCGGAGGCACAGCTGGAAACCTCCGCCGCAGCCCTGGCATCGTTCCTGGAACTGGACCCCGCTCCCTTCGTCGAGCAGGTGAAGGCCGCCGGCCCGGAGGCCTTTGTTGAAGCCATAACGCTGCGCCAGGATGCTGTCAGCCCGCCGCCCGTCTTCCAGGAAGAGATCGCTGCGATTTCAGGCGCTGCTGCACTGTCCTCCACCCTGTCCCTCGCACCAACACGAACTTTCGCCCGGGCACTGCTCGGCTCCGCCGGGGAAGCGACAGCAGAACTGATCGAAAAGTCCGAAGGCAGGCTCTCCCCCGGTGACATCACCGGGCTCTCCGGGCTGCAGCGGGAATATGACGAACTGCTGCGCGGCGCTGATTTTGTGAGCGTCCGGACTGTCGCAGCTGATGGGACCCGTTCTGCACCGCTCTTCGAAGAAGCCGGAGAACGCGGCGAACTGCGCACCACGCTGGACGCCGGCATGCAGACGCTCGCTGAATCAGTGCTGGAGGACGAGCCCTCCGCTTCCGCCCTTGTTGCCATCCAGCCTTCCACCGGCAATGTGCTGGCCGTGGCCAACGGACCAGGCAGCGAGGGACAGCAGACGGCCCTGCTGGGACAGTATGCACCCGGCTCCACCTTCAAGCTCGCCACCACCCTGGCGATGCTCCGCTCCGGAACGACGGCTCAGAGCACCGTCTCCTGCCCGGCGGAACTGAACGTGGACGGGCGCAGTTTCAATAACGCCAGCACCTACCCCGGCAATTTCCTGGGCGAAATTCCGCTGATCCAGGCTTTCGCCCAGTCCTGTAACACTGCCTTCATCAACGCCCGCGGAGAGATCCCGCAGTCGGCCCTGGCCGACGCCGCGCTGAGCCTGGGCATTGGAGTGGAATCACCGATCGGCACGGGCGCCTACTTCGGTTCAGTTCCGGACACGGCGGAAGGCACCGCGCATGCTGCCTCCATGATCGGACAGGGCCAGGTACTCGTCTCCCCGTTCGCGCTGGCCGTCGCTGCCGCTTCCATTGGAAACGGCAGCCTCGTTTCCCCCGTGCTTGTCGAGCAGGCAGACCAGGCCGCGGCGCCGTCGGCTTCTGCCTCCCCGTCCACCGCGGGCGGAAAGCCGTTGACCACTGAGGAGGCCGCGGCGCTGCGGGAAATGATGCGTGCCGTGGTGACCGACGGCGGCGTCCAGCTGCTGGGATCCGTGCCGGGTGAGCCTGTGATCGCCAAGACCGGCACGGCGGAGTTTGGCAGTGATGTTCCGCCGCGCACCCATGCCTGGGTGGTGGCCCTGCAGGGCGACCTCGCCGTGGCCCTGTTCATCGAAGAAGGCGAACTCGGTTCCACCTCCGGCGGGCCCGTGATGAAAGCGTTCCTGGACGGCCTGTCCGGAATTGGCCAATAGGCTCCGCACAGCCGCACTTCGGGGCTTCCCTGTGCCCTTTTCCCCGGCGCGCAGCTAGCCTTCCCGCATGGGGAAGAACCGCCTGACCGCTGCCATCCTGGCCGTCTCGTTACTGGGCCTCCCGCTGGCGGGATGCTCTCCTGAAGAGCGCCCGGGCCCGGAGGAATCCGTTGCGTCATTGGCCGACGGGCTGTCCCGTCTGGATGTCACCGGAAACGAGTTTGCCGGGTCAACCGTCGAGGCCGTGAACGGAATGCTGGACTACGAGGTCTCCGGCATGAACATCAGGCCTTCCGTGACGGTCTCCAAAATCGAGGAGGTCTCCTCCAATGAGGCGGTTGCCACCCTGAAGTACGTGTGGGACGTCAACGCGTCACCGGAGGACTACAGCTACGAGACCACCGTGACCCTGGAACGGGGTCCGGACAGCGGCTGGGAAACCCGGTTCCGGTCCACCACCGTGCATCCTGATCTGCTCCCGGGGCAGCGGCTGGTTCGCAAGGCCAGCCCGCCGCCCCGTGCGGATATTCTCGGCGCCGGCGGATCGGTGCTGATGCGGCACTGGCCGGTGTGGCGCGTAGGCCTGGATAAGTCGGTGCTGGCTGAGCGTGAGTACGCTTCCTCCGTCTTTTACCTTTCCCTCTATCTGGGACTGGATGCGGACGCGTTGGCAGCGAAGCTCCAGGCGGCCGGGCCGGATGCGTTCGTCGAAGTCGTAACCGTGCGGCAGGACAAGGTATCACCGGCGTTCGAAACCGACATAGCCACCATTCCGGGCGCCGCAGCCCTTCCGGAAAGACGCGTACTGGGCCCAAATCCCGGCTTCGCAGCGGAGCTGCTGGGGACGGTGGGCCCGGCGAGTGAAGAGATGGCCGCAGACGGACCGCTTGCGCCCGGAGACCTGGCCGGCCTGTCCGGGCTGCAGCTTGAGTACGACCGGCAGCTGCGCGGCTCGGACGCGGTAACCGTTCGTGTGATGGGCGCAGATAACACCCTTTCCCCGCCTCTTTTCGAGGCTCCATCGGAACCCGGCACTGCACTGCAGACCACCCTTGACCTGCGGGTCCAGTCCCAGGCAGAAGCCGTCCTTCCGGGGGAACCCGGCGCTGCGCTGGTAGCGGTGCAGCCGTCCACCGGCAACGTCCTGGCGGTGGCCAATGCTCCCGGAGGCAAGGGCACCCAGACCGCCCTGCTGGGTGAATACTCCCTGGGCAGTTCGTTCCAGCCGGTCACCGAACTGGCCCGGCTCCGTTCCGCTGAGGCCGGGGCAGGAACGGAAGACGGCGGCGTTCCGGCCGGATTGGCCTCTGCTGCCCAAAGCCTGGGGCTGGGGGTTGCTGCCGGCCTGGGAACCCAGGCATTCTACGGCGGCGTGCCGGACGGTTCCGATGATGCCGCGGCGGCTGCAGCAGTCGACGGTCCTGGCACTGTGCTCGCTTCTCCTTTTGCCGCGGCAGCCGCCGCGGCGTCGGTGGCGAGGGGCGAGCGGGTCTCTCCCGTGCTGGTCCTTAACCCGGCTGACGAGCAGGATTCCGGGAACGGGGAAACGGAGTCAGCCGCGCCGCCGCCGGATGAGGAGGACGTCCCGGCGCTAACCCCCGATGAGGCAGAGGAACTGCGTTCCGCGCTGCGCGCCAACGTTGCCGGGGGACGCGCGGATGAGGGCCTTCAGGTGCTGGGCTCCGTGACCGGCAAACCCGTCCTGGCAGCGGCGGGCATTGCGGGATCCGGCGGAGCGAAGCCCAACAGTGCCTGGGTGACGGTCATTCAGGGTGACCTCGCGGTCGCCGTCTTCCTGCCGGGCGCCGGCGCGGATCCCGCTTCCGTGGCGGCAGCCTTCCTGGAAGGGCTGGCAGGCTAGCGGTAGGACGGACCCGGGTACGTTCCATACGGGGCGTTCCGGCTGTACGGCACCAGACCGGGACCCGACGTCGGCACAATCCGCTTGCCCAGCGGGGTCAGCGAGATAGGGATCATCTTCAGGTTCGCGATGCCCAGCGGAATTCCGATAATGCTCAGGAACATGGGAATGGCCGTGGCGATGTGCCCAAAGGCGATCCAGATACCGGCGACGATCACCCAAATGACGTTCCCCAGGGTGGCCATCACTCCGGTGCCCCGGCCGTTGTCCACTACGGTGCGGCCAAAGGGCCAGAGGGCGTAGGACGCGATCCGGAAAGACGCGATGCCGAACGGAATGGTCACGATCAGCAGGCAGCACACAATGCCGGCAACAACGTAGCCAAGAGCCAGCCAGATGCCGCCGAACAGTAGCCAGATGACGTTCAGGATTGCCTTCATGAGCCCATTGTTCTCCATTTGGCCTGCGGAGTCACGGCTGGCTGCTTACCGGCCCGGCTGCGGTTATGCCTAGACTGGGGACATGCCGCCAACCAATGATGCAGGGGTACCCGTCGAACTCGGATCCAGTGACTGCTGGGAATACATCCGCCAGGCCTCCGTGGGACGGCTGGCGGTGGTGGTGGACGGACATCCGGAGATCTTCCCCATCAACTTCGCCGTGGACCACGGATCTCTCGTCTTCCGCACCGCTGAGGGGACCAAGCTCTCCGCAGCCCTGGACGATTCCGCTGTGGCCTTTGAAGTCGACGGCTATGACGACCGGCTCGGCTATGCCTGGAGCGTCGTTGTAAAGGGCACTGCGTCCCGGCTGGAGTCCATCGAAGATGTCCTGGACTCCGCAGAGCTGGAGCTCTTCCCCTGGCAGGCCGGGGAGAAGAACCACTTCATCCGGATCGTCCCCGCAGAGACCACCGGCCGGCGTTTTTTGATCAGCAACGCCGCACGCCGGCACGTCCTCGACGCGCGCCGCCGCCAGGCGCTCATCGAATAGGCATGGCAGCTGCCCTGATGCGGTTCGCATCCCTTCCGTCCCGGTCCTGGGGCTCGAATTCCGGCCGCGCCAAGGACCTGGCCACCGGACCGGCCGGCCCTTCGGGCAGCCCGGGCTGGCGGCTGTCCGCCGCGACCATCGAGAAGTCCGGACCGTTCACGTCTTTCGAGGGCCTTGACCGGATCACCGTCCCGGTGGAGGGCGAACTGCTAATCCTGAATGTGGACGGCACCGAGCACGCCATGGAACGGCTCCGCCCGCTGCGCTATCCCGGCGACGTACCGGTTCAGGCCTCGCTGCCCACCGGTGAGGTGACGGTACTGAATACCTTCGTGGACCGGAACAGCTACGGAGCCGCCGTCATGGTGGTGGAACTGTCGAAGAAGAATCCGCCCTCCCTTGGCCCCGACCAGTTCCTGGTCCTCCTCCAGGGCTCTGCCAAAGCCGTGCTCGAGGGCGGAAGCCGAACCGAAGACCTGGATCTGCTGGACACAGTTGCCGGCGGCGACGACCGCCCCCAGGTGCTCGGCCGCGGCTTCGCCGCCGTCGTCAGTTTCTATCCCCTGGACTGAGCGGAAATCCCGGAGGGCTGGGCCACAGAGCTCACGGATGCCTAGCATCGAGGCATGAGCACATCACCGACGTCGCTGAACGAGCTGCCCCGGATCGGGGCACCGGCTTCCCGCGGGCTGGGAGCGGCGGGGTACACCACGCTCCGCCAGCTCGCCGGAGTCCCGCGCGGGGAACTCGCCCAGCTGCACGGTGTGGGGCCGAAAGCCCTGGACCTTATTGAAGCCGCATTGAACGAGCACGGGCTCGGCCTGACATGACACCAAAGGCCCTGCACCCGAAACGGGTACAGGGCCTTTGCTACGCGTTTGGTTAGCGGCCGCGGCGTTCGTTCGATGCCGGTGCCGTTGCGCGGCGGGGCCCAGCCGAGCGGGCCGGACGGCCGCTGCCTGCCGGGGCTGCCGAGCGGGTGCCGCCGGAGCGGTGCGTGCCGGTTGCTGCCACGTCTCCGGCGCGCTGGCCGGTGGCGGGACGGCGGTTGCGGCCCTGCGAAGTGGCTGCGGCAGCCGATCCGCGGCGGCCCTCGGGGCTGCGCTGGGCGCGGGGAGCGTCAGCGGATGCCGTGCGCTCGGCCGAGACGCGTCCACGGCCGCCTGCACCGCCGCGTCCGCCGGCACGGGTACCGGTACCGGAACGGGCTGCGCGCTTGCGCTGGGCATTGGCGCCGGTGGAGCGTCCTGCACCCTGCTGCGGGGACTTCGCGGCCAGCTGGGCTGCACGGACGTGCGGCTCCACTACGGCTGCGCGCTCACCGATGAGCTTGGCGATGGATGGGGAGTTGTGTGAGACCTTCTCGATCGAGACGTCGACGCCGGCAGCCTTCATCAGCTTGGACACCTCGCCCTTCTGCTCGGGCAGGGTCACCGTAACAACGGTTCCGTCCGAACCGGCACGCGCGGTGCGGCCGGAGCGGTGCAGGTATGCCTTGTGCTCCGTCGGCGGGTCAATGTGGACAACCAGCTCGACGTCGTTCACGTGGACACCCCGGGCGGCTACGTCGGTGGCGACGAGGACGCGGACGTCGCCGGAGGCGAACTCGGCCAGGTTCCGGTCACGGGCATTCTGCGAAAGGTTGCCGTGCAGGTCGACGGTGGGGATGCCGCTGTCCGTGAGGAACTTGGCCATCTTCCGGGCGTGGTGCTTGGTGCGCATGAACATGATGCGGCGGCCCTGGCCGGACGCCAGTTCCTTCACCAGCAGCTTCTTGGCCGTCTGGTCCTGGACCAGCAGCACGTGGTGTTCCATGGTGGACACCGCTGCCTGCGGCTCGTCCACGGAGTGGGTCAGCGGGTTGGACAGGTAGCGGCGGACCAGCTTGTCCACGCCGTTGTCCAGGGTGGCGGAGAAGAGCATGCGCTGGCCCTTTTCCGGGGTGCGGTCCAGCAGGCGCTGCACTACGGGGAGGAAGCCGAGGTCCGCCATGTGGTCGGCCTCGTCCAGCACGGTGATTTCAACTGACTCAAGGCTGATGACCTTCTGCTTCATCAGGTCCTCAAGGCGGCCCGGGCAGGCGATGACAATGTCGACGCCGGCGCCGAGTGCCTTTTCCTGGCGCTGCTGGGAAACGCCGCCGTAGATCACGGTGGTGTTCAGGCCCAGCTCGGCGGCCAGCGGCTCGATGACGTTGTTGATCTGGGTGGCCAGTTCACGGGTCGGTGCCAGCACCAGGCCCAGCGGGCGGTTCGGCCGGCGGCGGTAAGCTGCCTCGGCTTCAGCCAGGCGGGTGACCAGCGGCAGTGAAAAGGCCAGCGTCTTGCCGGAACCGGTGCGTCCGCGGCCCAGGACATCCCGGCCCTTGAGGGTGTCAGGGAGGGTCTCCACCTGGATGGGGAACGGTTCTGCGATTCCCTGGGCGGAGAGGTTTGAAACAAGTGCCTTGGGTACGCCAAGGGCAGCAAAAGTGGTCATGAAAAGACAGGCAACTTTCGGTAAGTGGCCCCCTATGCCGTGTGGCGCAGAGGGTTCGCCGAAGAAAAGTCAGACAGTGTCCACCGCCCCGTAACTAACGGGCGGGACAAAAGAAAGCGTTCATCGACGCAGGTTGCGCTGCTTACACACGCGGCTTTTAGGCGCGGCAGTCGCAACAACTTGCCCCAGTTTACCGGATCAGCGCCAGTTACCTAATTAGGGCCGCTTATTCCGGACACGGTGGCGTGCCCGGACACGGTTAGCATTAACAGTGATGACTACTGACCCAGCCCTGCCCGTTTCCGACGCTGCCGACGGGTCCGAGAGCCCGGATGCCGTGCATTTCCGGGCCCCGGTGTCCTTTGTCCGCAGGGGTTCACGCCTGCAGGGACGCCGCCAGCAGGCCTGGGATGAGCTCTCGGATGTCTTCGTCATTGACGTTCCGCGTGTGCATTCGGACACCTCGGTGGACCCGGACTATGTGTTCGACGCCGAAGCGGCTTTCGGTCGCAAGGCTCCCCTCGTCGTCGAAATCGGTTCCGGCCTGGGCGAAGCCATTACCCATGCCGCGGAGCAGAACCCGGAGAAGAACTTCCTTGCCGTCGAGGTGTACCTGCCCGGCCTGGCTCAGACCCTGCAGCGCATCGGTCAGAAAAACCTGACGAATGTGCGCGTGGTGCAGGCCAATGCCCCCGAGGTCCTCACCACCATGCTTCCGGCAGGCTCCGTTGATGAGCTGTGGGTTTTCTTCCCCGACCCGTGGCACAAGACGCGCCATCACAAGCGCCGCATGGTCAAGGACACCTTCGCCGAACTCGCGGCCCGTGCGCTGGTTCCCGGCGGCCTCTGGCGGCTGGCGACCGACTGGTCCGACTATGCCGTCCAGATGCGCGAAGTCCTGGATGCCTCCCCCGCCTTCGAGAGCCTGCACCCCGGCGAGCGCGCCGGTGCGGAAAGCCCGCTGACTAAGGTCCGCACCCAGGGCCTGGAAGGCAAGGAAGCCAGCGACGACCCCGACACCCTGGGTGGCTGGGCGCCGCGCTTCGAAGGCCGGACCCTCACCAGCTTCGAGAACAAGGCGCACCAGGCCGGCCGGCTCATCTTTGACCTGACTTACCGGCGACTCTGACGGTCTCCCGAATCCGAACCCCGCGCTGCCAGCTGGCGCGGGGTTTCGTCGTTTACAGGGCGCCAAACGACGGAAACCTGACGAAATAGTTTGAAAAAAACATCTAAACGAAACATGGGCGGACTAGGTTTCTGCCATGACGGCAGATCTCATCATCCACAACGCCCTGGTCCGCACCATGGAGCACGCTTCGCCTGAAGAGGCCGGGGCCGGCCCCGGACCCACCGCCGTGGCGGTCACCGGGGACCGGATCACCGCGGCAGGCTCCGATGCGGAAGTGCTGGCCCTCGCAGGCCCGGATACCCGGGTCATCGACGCCGGCGGCGCGGCACTGGTCCCCGGGCTCATCGACTCCCACATGCACCCAATCTGGGGCATCGAACTGACCCGCGGCGTTGACCTGTACGGCTTGGACTTCGAGGGCGTCCGTTCGGCACTGGCCCGGGAGGCCGACCAGCTGCCGGAAGGGGCCTGGGTCTGTGCCTGGAACCTTGACCACAACATCTTCGACACGCCGATGCGCGGAGATGTCTTCGACGACGTCCTCGGCGGCCGCCCGCTCGCCGTCGTGCTTTATGACCTCCACACCGGGCTGGGCAACCCGGCCGCGCTGGCAGCCGCCGGAATCACCGGCGACGAAACATTCGACGACGCGAGCCTGGTGGTCCTGGACGAGGACGGCGTGCCCACCGGCGAGCTCCGTGAAATCCCCGCCTACCTGCTGCTGCTCGACGCCGTTCCCCCGATCCCGCAGGCCGAGTACATCGCCCGCCTGCGTGACCTCTTTGCCACGCTGAATTCCGCGGGTATCACCTCCGCCGTCGTGATGGACGGCCGGGACAAGCATCTGGACCTGCTTGCCGAAATGGAACAGGACGGGGACCTCTCCGTGCAGCTGCACATCGCCATGTGGCACCAGCCCGGCGATGGCGATGACCGGGTCGAGAAGATCATCTCCCAGCTGGGACGCAGCGGCCGCGGGTACCGGGTTCAGCTGATCAAGATGTTCCTGGACGGCGTGATCGAGTCCGGAACCGCCTGGCTGAACGAACCGGACACCTGCGGCACCGGCACCCACTCCTTCTGGAAAGACCTGGACCGGTATGAGGAAGTCACCGGCCGGTACATCGAGGCCGGCTACCAGATCGCCACGCACTCTGTGGGCGACGCCGGAGTTGGACAGATCCTGGAGGCCTACAAGCGTGTGGGCACGGCCTCACCCGGGGGTGCGCCCAACCGGATTGAACATCTGGAAGTCCTGACCGACGCGGACATTTCGAACCTGGCGGAGACCGGCGTCGTCGCTTCGATGCAGCCGCTGCACATGCAGTGGCGGGCCGGCGACGGCAGCGACGCCTGGGCCTCCCGGCTCGGCCCGCACCGCTCACACCACGGGGCGTTCCGGGTCAGGGACGTGCTTGCGGCAGGCGGCCGCGTTGCCCTGGGCTCCGACTGGCCCGTGGCTCAGTACGACCCGCGGCTGGGCATGGCCTGGGCGCGGCTGCGCCGCACACCGGGCAGACCCGGCGCACCGGTTTTTGAGCCTGGCCAGCGGCTCACCGGCTACGAAGCGCTGCTTGGCTACACCCGCTGGGCCGCCGAAGCACTGGGCCGTCATGACCTGGGCGTCATTCGGACCGGCGCCAAAGCAAACCTGGTGCTCTTTGCCGAAGATCCGGCGGAGACCGAAGGCGATGCCCTCCCCGAGCTGCCGGTGCTGCTGACGATAGTGGACGGAAAACCTGTCCATTCCGCTCTGGCGTAGTTCGGACTGCCTCACTACTCTCTTCCTCCCCTGCCAGTTTCCTGGCCCCCACAGAAACGGAAATCGGATGGCAAATCCCCAAACCGCACCGGCGGGAATCCGTAAACCACAGCTCAAGCGCACCCTGGGACTTCCCTCGGTTGTGTTTTTCGGACTCGCCTACATGGTGCCGCTGACGGTGTTCACCACCTACGGCATCGTCACCGAGCTCACCAGCGGACACCTTCCCGCCGCCTACGTGGTGACCATGGTCGCCATGATCTTCACCGCGGTCGCCTACGCGAACATGGTCCGGGCCTACCCCGTTGCGGGAAGCGCGTACACCTACGTACAGCAGTCCTTTGGTGCCTCCACGGGTTTCCTGGCCGGCTGGGCGCTGCTCCTGGACTACCTGTTCCTGCCGATGCTCAACTACATGGTCATCGGGATCTACATGGGAGTCGCCTTCCCCGCCATCCCCGCCTGGATCTGGGTGGTCGCTGCCATCGCCGTCGTCACCACCTTCAACGTCATCGGCATCCGGCTGGTAGCCAGCGCCAACATGATCCTGATCGCCGCCCAGGCCGTGTTCATCGGCGTGTTCCTGGTGATGTCACTGGGCACCTACGCCGGCTACGCCGAGCCGATCAGCCCGCTGGCACCGTTCTACAGCGACGGCTTTGACGCGAGCACCATTTTCGCCGGTGCCGCGATCCTCTGCCTGTCTTTCCTGGGCTTCGACGCCGTCTCCACCCTGGCCGAGGAAACCCGGGATCCGCGCCGGATCATTCCGCGCGCCATCCTGCTGTGCACCGTGCTTTCCGGATCCATCTACCTGGGTCTGTCCTGGCTGGGCCACGTCGCCTTTCCGGACTGGATGTCCTTCACGGACCCCGACTCCGCGGCCGTTGACGTCATGGTCCATGTTGGCGGCAGCTTCCTGAGCACGTTCTTCACCGCTGCGTACGTAGCCGGGTGCATCGCCTCCGCTATGGCCTCCCAGGTTTCCGTGTCCCGGATCCTGCTCTCCATGGGCCGGGACGGCACGCTGCCCCGGGGACTCTTCGGACGAATCCACCCGCGCTTCAAGACCCCCTATTCGGCGTCCCTCATTGTCGGCGCCGTCTCCCTGGTGGCCCTGGTGCTTAGCCTGGAACTGGCCTCCTCGATGATCAGCTTCGGCGCCCTGATCGCCTTCACCTTCGTGAACCTGTCCGTCATCAAGCACTACGCCGTCGACAACGGCCGGCGCGCCGGGATGGACGCCGTGAAGTACATTGTGGTGCCCCTGATCGGTGTGGCCCTGTGCCTGTGGCTGTGGACGTCGCTCTCCGCCACAACCTTCGTGGTGGGGCTTATCTGGGTGGGGCTGGGCCTGCTGCACCTGATCTACCTGACCCGGCTGTTCCGGCGCCCGACGCCGACCCTGGACTTCAGCGAGACAACTGAAGTACCGGAAGAGTCCCGGAACTAGAAACAGGAAACCCGCGTCGAACAGGGGAGCTGGTGCCGCGGCACCGGCTCCCCTGTTTTTTGTTGGCACCTCTTGCCAACATCAGGTTTGTACCGCAAACTACTTTGCATGAACGAGAATTCCTTCCGCAACGGCCGGTCTGACGCCGCCGCACCGGGTTCATCCGCGGCAACCACAGAGTCCGTCAGCGGAACAAACAGCCAGGCCCCGGCCGAGGCCATGGACCTGCACGCCGCGCTGAGCGTGGTCCAGGACGCAGAGCGTTCTGCCCGTCGGACCCTCGACGGAAACACCGCGCTGGTTTACCTGCTCTGGGGCCTTGCCTGGATCATTGGCTACGGTTCGCTGTGGGGAGCCCAGCAGGGATGGCTGCCCCTCGAACCGGCCTCCGCACTGATCGTCATGGCCACTGCCCTTGCTGCGGCCACCGTGTCCACTGTTGTCATCTTCACCCGCAGCAGCCGGGGCATTCGGGGACAGTCCGCTTTCCAGGGACGGATGTATGGGGCTGCCTGGGCCCTGGGGTTCACTGTCGTGGGTACCCTTAGCGCCGTGATCAGCAGGGCGGTTGATGACTTCTGGCTCCGCGGACTACTGATCAACTCGATCGCTGTCCTCGTTGTGGGGCTCCTGTACATCACTGGTGGTGCTGCCTTTAATGACCGAGCACAGTCCTACCTGGGGATCTGGCTCCTGGTTGTTACCACGGCCGCACTGGTTTCGGGACCGGCTCATTTCCTGGCCGTCTTCCTCTTCCTGGGTGCCACGGGCCTCCTGGCCGGTGCTGGTGTGGAATACCTGCGTAACCGCAGGCACAGGAAAGGACCGGCCCGTGCCTGAACTTGATCCGGTCATCCATGCCGAGTCCCGGCTGCGGACTCTGACGACACTCAATGAAGTGGGCGAGAACAACCAAATCGCCTTTACCAAACTGCAAAAAATGCTGGAAATGACCGCCGGAAACCTCTCCACGCACCTGCGGAAACTTGAAACCGCCGGCTATGTGGAGGTCACCAAGACCATCGAGGGCCGAACGCCCGCCACCTACGTCGGCATCACTCCGGAGGGAAAAGCAGCCTACGCCCTTTACCGCAGGAACCTCCACGACCTGCTCTCCGGCCTCACCTAGCCCAAAGCGCCACCAACGCCCTCAGGAGCTACCTGCCATGACCATTCCTTCCCCTCCCCTCCCCGACGTCCTGGCCCGTGCCTGCGGTGTCTGCAAGAGCTACGGCCCTGTGACAGCCCTGGACGGCATCGACTTCGCCGTCACGGCAGGAGAAACGGTAGGTCTGCTGGGCCCAAACGGTGCGGGCAAATCAACCCTGCTGAACCTGCTCAGCGGACTCCGGCAACCTGACTCCGGGCGTGTCGAACTGTTTGGGCGCGATCCGCGGAGCCCGCTGGCCCGCCAGCTGCTGGGAACCACACCGCAGGCGACGTCGGTTCCGGCCACCCTGCGGGTGCGCGAAACCGTGGACTTCGTCGGCTCGCACTACGCGGACCCGGTGCCCACAGGTGAACTGCTGGACGGGTTCGGGCTGGGACCGGCAGCCAACAAGCAGTGCGGCGGGCTTTCGGGCGGACAGCAGCGGCGCCTCCTGGTGGCCCTGGCCCTGGTGGGCCGGCCCCGCCTGGTGATCCTGGATGAGCCCACCACCGGACTGGACGTCGAAGCGCGGGAGAACCTCTGGGAGCGTCTGGCGGACTACCGTGCCGGGGGCGGAACACTGCTGATCACCAGCCATTACCTGGACGAAATCCAGACCCTGGCCAGCCGTGTGGTGGTGATCAACGGCGGGGCCGTGGTCGCAGACGGGCAGGTGGATGAGATCCGCAGCCGGGTCAGCGTCAGCCGGGTCTCCTTCCACACCGCGCGTCCGGCGTCGTTCTTCGAAGCCCTGCCGGAGACAGTCTCAGTGAGCCTGTCCCCCTCTGGTGCCACCACGGTCCTCACGCACGACGCCGATGCCACCGTGCGGACGCTGGTGCGCCGGGAGGTGGATTTCCGCGGACTCGAAGTGCACGCCGCGAGCCTGGAAGAAGCATTCATTTCCCTCACCCACTCCGGGGCTGCACCGGCCCCGGACACCCGCAGCATGGACAGGAAGGCAGCACGATGAGCAGCACCGCAGCGGTTCCCCACAGCACGCCTGTTCCGGCGAACAAGCCGCTTTTCACCCTGATCCGGATCCACACCCGCGCCCAGGTCCTGGAGCAGCTGCGGATTCCGGTGGCGGTGCTGTCCTCTACCGTCTTCCCCACTCTGGCACTGGTGTTCTTTGTGCTGCCGCAGACGGCGGTGACCTCCGACCCCCAGGCGTCGCTGATGTCGATCGCCCAGCTGGCGGTCTTCGGGGTGATGAGCGCGTTCCTGTTCAACTACGGGATCGGCGTGGCGGAGGAGCGGGCTAATCCCTGGAGCAGCTACGTGCGCACGCTGCCGGTCGGGGCTTTCCCCGCGACGGTGGCACGTGCGGTGACTGCCATGATGTTCGCCTTCTTCGCGCTGATCCCGGTGCTGGTGGTGGGGGCCACCACCACGGCAGGGCTGCAGCTGTACACGGACGGCACCCTGTCCTGGTGGCGGATACCGGCCTCGGTTGTGGTGTGGCTGCTGTGCGGGCTGCCGTTCCTGTTCCTGGGACTGCTCATTGGCTACCTGTGCACGTCCAAGGTGGCGATTGCGGTGACGCAGGTGGTCTTCTTTCCACTGGCCTTCGCCGGCGGAATGATGCTGCCTCCGGCCATCTTCTCTCCCGGCCTGAACACCTTTTCGCAGTTCCTGCCGTCCCGGGCAGCCCGCGACATTTCAGTTTCGGCGCTCTCCGGTGAGGATCTGGCAGCGACGTCGGTTCTCTGCTTCCTGGCGTGGACCGTACTGCTCTGCGCGGGAGCTGTGTGGGCCAACCGGAGGGACCAGGGACGCCGCTTCCGCTAGACCCGCAGACGCAGGCCTGCGCTGGAGAGCGCTAGTTGGCGCGGAAGAAATCGCTGCGGTCTGCGGTGTAGCCAAGTTCGGTTTCCACTGCGGCTCCTTTGCCGGCGGGCAGCGCCATCACCCGGCGGCTGCGGGCCACGAGGGATGCCAGTCCGGTGCGTGCCGGCGCCTTGGAGGCAGGGGGACGCTGTCCGCGGGTGAGCGTGACGACATCCCCGGCCAGGCCGGCTGCGAACACACGTCCCATGTCGGAGCTGCGCTGCTGGATCTGGTCCAGTTCGGCGGAGAGCTGGTTCACCCGTTCACGCAGTCCGCTCACCTGCTGCTGCAGCTGCATGATGCGCTTGATGCCCTCGAGGGAGACGCCCTCCTGGGAGAGCCGCTGCACCTCCCGCAGCATCTCGATGTCCCGCTGGGAGTACCGGCGGGAGCGGCCCGGAGCCCGGCTGGGGCTGACGATGCCCAGCCGGTCGTACTGCCGCAGGGTCTGCGGATGCATGTCGGCAAGCTCTGCGGCAACCGAGATCACGAAGATCGGCGCATTGACGTCTATGCCCACTGCCCTCTCCTTCGTTCCTTGGGTGTTCTCGTTATAGTAGCTGCGCCCCGGCGGGACAGGGCTGAGGCCCTACAGGCGTGCCTTGGCAGCCAGGCCCGCCCGCGGGTCTTCGCCCTTGGTCGCCTCCGCGAAGGCTTCCACGGCGGCCTTGGCATCCTTGTTCAGGTGGGAGGGAACCGCAACATCGACTGTCACCAGCAGATCCCCGTTGCCCTTGGAGGTATGTACCCCGCGCCCCTTGACCCGCAGTGTGCGTCCGGACGGCGTGCCGGCCGGGACCTTCAGCTTCACCTTGTCCGCGGTGAGTGTGGGCACCTCGATGGTGGCCCCCAGCGCGGCTTCGGGGAACGTGATGGGAACATGGATGCGGATGTTGTTGCCGTCGCGGACAAAGAAGTCGTGCGGGGTAACGTGCACGGTGACCATCAGGTCCCCGTTGCCGGCGGCGCCGGGCATGCCCTTGCCGCGCACCCTGATCCGCTGCCCGTCCTTGACCCCTGCAGGGACGCGGACTTCAACTACTTCACCGCTGGGCTCGCGCAGCCCGATCACGGTTCCGTTGATGGAGCCCGCAAAGGAGATGGTGGTGCTGGCCGTGCGGTCCGCACCTTTCTGGGGCGGAGCGGAGCCGAAGCCGCCGCCGCCGCCAAAACCGCCGCCGCCGAACAGATCGGCGAACTCCGGCGGGATGTTGCTGCCGCCGGTGCTGTACGTGGTGCGGCGCGAACGTCCGGACGGCTGGCCGAACAGGCCGCCGAAGATGTCCTCGAATCCGGCACCGGCACCGCCGGCGGGGCCGCCGCCGCCAGCCGAGAACCGGGCACCGCTGCCCATGGCACGGATGGCGTCGTACTGCTGGCGTTCCTCGGCGTCGGAAAGCACCGAGTAGGCCTCGGAGACGTCCTTGAACATCTTCTCCGCGGACGGATCATTCTGGTTCTGGTCCGGGTGGTATTTGCGGGCGAGCTTCCGGTACGACTTCTTGATGTCGGCGTCGGAAGCGTCCTTGGGAACACCCAGAATCTTGTAGAAATCCTTGTCGACCCAATCCTGGCTAGCCAATTGGTGTCCCCTTCCTGTGTCTTGCATAAACAACGCTTAAACCGGCTCCGATGCGGAGCCGCCAGGGACCGCCGAAGCGGCGGTCCCTGGCGTAAAGTGCTACTGCTCCGGAACGGAGACGATCACCTGTGCCGCACGCAGCACCCTCTCGTTCGCCTTGTAGCCGGTGCGCAGGATCTGCGTAACGGCGTCGAAGGTGACGTCAGGGCTCTGCTGCTGGATCAGTGCTTCGTGGACGTTCGGGTCGAACTCCACGCCGGTCTCGTCGATCCGGGTCAGGCCGTAGCCCTTGAGCGTGTTTTCCAGCTTTACCGCGATCGAGGCGAAGGGCCCCTCCGCGAGGTCGCCGTGCTGGCGTGCTGCCTCGATGTCATCCAGGACGGGCAGAAGGGAATTGAGCATTCCGATCACTGCCATTTCCCGGGCGACGTCGCGGTCACGTTCCACACGGCGGCGGTAGTTCACGTACTCTGCCTGCAGCCGAAGCAGGTCGTTGCGCAGTTCCTCCGCTTCGGGGGATCCCGCAGCTGCCGGTGCCTCGGCGCCGGCGCTGTTCAGGATTTCCTCAGCCTGGGACAGTGCATCGCCCTCGGCGCCGTCCTCCGCGGCGGGCTGGCCGCCCGCCTCGGAGGATCCTGCCTGCTGTGACTGGGGGTCCAGGTTTTCCTCCGGCTCGTTGCCGGGAGTCTGGTTTCCGTTGGTGTCCTCAGCAGCCATGGCTACTTCTTTTCTTCGTCATCGACGACTTCGGCATCCACGATGTCTTCATCGCCTGCAGAAGTTCCGTCTGCGCCTTCACCCGCGGCGGAACCGCCGGCTGCACCGGCGCCCGAGTCCCCGGCAGCCTGGGCCTGGGAGTAGATGGCTTCGCCGAGCTTGGTCTGGGAAGCCTGCAGCTTCTCGAACGCGGTCTTCACCTCGTCGTCGTTGTCGGTGCCTTCCAGCGCCTTCTTCAGCGCATCGACGTCGCCCTTGACCTCGGACTTGACGTCCTCGGGCAGCTTGTCGTCGTTGTCGGTGAGCAGCTTGTCCACCGAGTAGGCCAGCTGTTCGGCGGAGTTGCGGACGTCGGCGGCCTCGCGGCGCTTCTTGTCCTCGGCAGCGTGCTCTTCAGCTTCGCGGACCATGCGGTCGATGTCTTCCTTGGAGAGGGAGGAACCGCCGGTGATGGTCATGGACTGCTCAGCACCGGTGCCCTTGTCCTTCGCGGAGACGTGCACAATGCCGTTGGCGTCGATGTCGAAGGTGACCTCGACCTGCGGCACACCGCGCGGAGCCGGCGCGATGCCGGTCAGCTCGAAGGTACCCAGCGGCTTGTTGTCGCGGGTGAACTCGCGTTCGCCCTGGAAGACCTGGATGGCCACGGAGGGCTGGTTGTCATCAGCGGTGGTGAAGGTTTCGCTGCGCTTGGTCGGGATGGCCGTGTTGCGCTCGATCAGCTTGGTCATCACGCCGCCCTTGGTCTCAATACCCAGGGAAAGCGGGGTGACGTCGATCAGCAGCACGTCCTTGCGCTCGCCCTTCAGGACACCGGCCTGCAGCGCTGCGCCAACGGCCACAACCTCGTCCGGGTTCACGCCCTTGTTCGGCTCCTGGCCGCCGGCCAGTTCCTTGACCAGCTCGGAGACAGCCGGCATACGGGTGGAGCCGCCAACCAGGATGATGTGGTCGATGTCCGAGACCTTGATGCCGGCTTCGGAGATGACGTCGTGGAACGGCTTCTTGGTGCGGTCCAGCAGGTCCTTGGTCAGGTCCTGGAACTTGGCCCGGGAAAGGTGCTCGTCCAGGTGGACGGGGCCTTCGGGGGTCACCGAGAGGTACTGCAGGGAGATGTTGGTGGAGGTGGCCGAGGAGAGTTCCTTCTTGGCCTGCTCAGCGGCTTCCTTCAGGCGCTGCAGGGCGATCTTGTCCTTGGACAGGTCTGCACCCTTGGCCTTGGCCTGGCTCAGCAGGTAGTCGACGATCCGCTGGTCCCAGTCGTCGCCGCCGAGGCGGTTGTCGCCGGCGGTGGCGCGGACCTGGATGGTGGAGAAGTCGTCTTCATCCTTGCCGACTTCCAGCAGGGACACGTCGAAGGTACCGCCGCCGAGGTCGAAGACCAGGATGAGTTCGTCTTCCTTGCCCTTGTCCAGGCCGTAGGCGAGTGCTGCGGCGGTGGGCTCGTTGACGATGCGCAGGACGTTCAGGCCTGCGATCTCGCCGGCTTCCTTGGTGGCCTGGCGCTCGGCGTCGTTGAAGTAGGCAGGAACGGTCACGACGGCGTCGGTGACCTTCTCGCCCAGGTACGCCTCGGCGTCGGCCTTCAGCTTCTGCAGGATGCGGGCGGAGATTTCCTGGGCGGTGTACTTCTTGCCGTCGATGTCCACGTTCCAGTCGGTGCCCATGTGGCGCTTGACCGAGGAAATGGTGCGGTCGATGTTGTTAACGGCCTGGCGCTTGGCGATCTCGCCAACCAGGACCTCACCGGACTTCGCGAAAGCAACAACCGACGGGGTGGTCCGGCCGCCTTCGGCGTTGGCGATGACGGTGGGCTCGCCGCCTTCCAGGACGGAGACAACGGAGTTGGTGGTTCCGAGGTCGATACCTACTGCACGTGACATATTTGCTTCCTCTTTCCTTGGAAATCGATGGCCGCCGCAACAGCATCCGGCCTGCAAGCTGCCGGATCTGTTGCTGCGCCACCCGTAGCGCATATTGAGCGTTCTACACTCAACTCTAGCGCCGGCCTGCATTTTGTCAACAAAGTTGAGTGGACTGGACTCAACTATGCTGCAGGATCAGCGTCCCATGGCGTGCAGCAGGGAACGCGCCCAGAACTCCGCTTTCTCAACTTCACCGGACAGCAGCGGCCCCTCGGTTCCTTTGACGTAGAAGGGCTGCGGAGCAGAGATGATTTCCGCTCCCCGGGAACTGAGCTCATCGGAAAGCTTCCGGGCCGCATCACCGTGGATAAACAGCCGGACACGGGTATCGAAAGCGGCCGCCCTAATCCCCCGGAGCTGGTCCCGGCCCAGCGCTTCAAGCGCCGCAGAAACGATCGGGGTTGGCCGCCAGCCGTTGATCGGGCTTCCGACTACCAGCAGGTCACCGGGCCGCAGCTCTTCCGGGTGGAACCCGGGGACCTCAGTGGCCTTGGCGTCCACGCCCTCGAGCGAACCTGCAATCGCTTCGGCTATGCGGCGCGTGTTGCCGTAGGCGGAGTCGTAGAGGACAACGGCCTTCATCCGCGGGTTCCTTCCTGCGCGCGTCCGGGTTCTATCAAGGCACCGCCGCGGTGCGGCGCACAAGGGGTTTCCGGAATCTGAGGCGGCGGGAAGGGAAGCGGCATGTGACACAGCATGACCTCCGGCGCCTTCCACGGCAGCCAAACCGGGCCGGGTCCGCGTATCGTCCTGCTATGCCTCAGGACACGTACTCGCATGGACACCACCGCAGCGTAGTCAGCGCGCACGCCACCCGCAGCGCGGCGGACTCCGCCGCCTACCTGCTCCCGCATCTGCAGCCCGGGCTGCGCATCCTCGACGTCGGCTGCGGCCCCGGCAGCATCACCGTGGATCTCGCGGCCCTGGCCGCACCGGGACTGGTCACCGGGCTGGACCGCTCCAAGGACGTGCTGGTGCAGGCGCGTGCGCTGGCCGCCGAACGCGGCGCCGGCAACGTGGAGTTCCTGCCCGGCAACGTCTATGACCTCGATTTCCCGGACGACACCTTCGACGTAGTGCACGCCCACCAGGTGCTCCAGCACCTGACTGATCCGGTGGCGGCCCTGCACGAAATGCGCCGGGTCACCCGCCCCGGCGGCCTGGTGGCGGTGCGCGACGCCGACTACCGCGCCATGAGCTGGTACCCCGAAGTGCCGGAGCTGGAGGAATGGATGCAGACGTACCAGCAGATCGCCCGCGGCAACCAGGCAGAACCCAATGCCGGACGCCGCCTGATCGCGTGGGCGCTGGAAGCCGGATTCACCGAGCTGGAGCCGTCGTCGTCGAACTGGCTATACGCCACCGACGAACGGCGCCGCTGGCATGCCGGCGCCTGGGCTGACCGGGTGCTTCATTCGGCCTACGCCGAGCAGGCGCTGGAACGCGGCCTTGCCTCCCGGGAAGACCTGGCCCGGATCGCGGACGGCTGGAAGCGCTGGGCGGACGCCGCTGACGGCTGGTTCCTCATGCCCAACGGCGAGCTGCTGGCCCGGGCATGAGCCAGCCCCGCTCCGGGGAAGGCCGGCTGCCGGCCGCTGGGTAGGCTGGGAAGATGTACCGAATCATCACGGTGTGCACCGGGAACATCTGCCGCTCCCCCATGGCCCAGTTCAGTATTGAGCGTGCCCTGTCCGAAGCCGGGCTGCAGGCGCAGACCCAGGTGGACTCCGCCGGGGTGACGGGCTGGGAAGCCGGACGTCCCATGGACCCCCGCACGGCCGCCGAGCTGCTTAAGCACCAGTACCCGGAACCCGCTGTGGACAGCTTCCGGGCCCGCGCCTTCGAAGCGGACTGGTACAGGTCCCGGGACCTGATCCTTGCCCTGGACTACGGGCACCTGACCCACCTGCAGGCCGAAGCTCCGGCCGAGGCAAGGGACAGGATCCGGATGCTGCGCAGCTTTGATCCGGCTGCCGCCCGCCTCCCGGCCAGCGAACAGGGCATCGAGGACCCCTGGTACGGGGACATGTCCGACTTCGACTCCTCCTACACCCTGATCCAGGCTGCCGTGCCCGGTGTGGCGGCATACGTCCGTGCAGCCCTGGCGGACCGCATCCAATGACCGCACCTGCCGGGCGCCCGCTGCTGATCGGCGTCGACGGGTTCTCCGGGGCGGGGAAAACCAGCCTGGCTCTGGAGCTGGCCGCTGCCCTGCGGGTTCACCGTTCCGTTGCCGTTTTCCATCTGGAGGATGTCTACCCCGGCTGGGACGGACTGCAGGAGGGCATGGAGTATTACCTCCGCGAGGTGCTGATGCCGCTTGCCTCCGGGCAGGCCGCGGTCTGGCAGGCGTGGGACTGGACGGCCGGGTGCTACGACCGGGCGCGGCACACCGAGCCGGCGGAGATCATCATTTTCGAAGGTGTGGGTGCCGGGCACCGCGCCGCCCGCAGCCTGCTGGACGCCGTGGTGTGGGTGCAGGCGCCCCCGGCGCTGCGCAAGGAACGCGCGCTGGCCCGCGACGGCGAGACCTACGCGCCGCACTGGGACCGGTGGGCTGCGCAGGAAGCTGCCTGGACTGCTGCCGATCCGGTGGCCGCCGAGGCTGATGTGCTTCTCTCGAGCGGTCCCGCGCCCTTTCCGCTCCACCAGTACGTGCTGCGTGCGCTGGCGTCACTTCCCTTTTCCCGCCCCCGGACTCGGCCTGCCGCCCGCCGGGGGTGAAGTCTCCGTCCAGACGCTGCCTGGCGCTCCGGATCCGCAGGTTCTGTTCAGTGCCCTGTTCGGCAGCAGCGCCAACGCGGTATGGCTGGATAGTTCCGACGCCGGTTCCGCCGGGGCCGGCGGCAGCCCCGCCGAGCGCAGCCGGTTCAGCATCATGGCTGACGACGGCGGGCCGCTGGGCAGGCATGCCGTGCACACCGCCGGAAACACCCGGGTCAGCTGGGGGCCGGTCGAGGCCAACGTCCCGGGCCCGTTCTTCCGCTGGCTTGAGTCCGAGTGGGGCAGCCCCAGGGTTGCCGCACCGGATGGTTTTCCCTGCCCGTTCGTCCTGGGCTGGGCGGGAGCCCTTGGGTACGGACTCAAGCGGGAAACCGGTGCCGCGGCGGACTCCGGGCAGCCCGTTCCAGGATCAGAGCCGGCTGCCGCGGATGCCGCCCTGGTTTTCGCGGCCCGCGCCGTGGTGCTGGACCACGCCCTGAACAAGGTTCACCTGCTGGTCCTGCATGATCCGGATCTGCAAGATCCCGGCGCCGGAACACCCTGGCTGGAACAGGCCCGGACGGTCCTCGAGGCCGCCACCCATCCCGGCGGCCCCGCGGGACCTGCAGAAGTTCCGGCGCAGGTCATCGGACCCTCATTCACGTTTCGGGACAGCCGCGCGGACTATCTGGCCAAGGTGCGCCGGGCCCAGGCGGAGATCCGGGACGGCAACAGCTACGAAATCTGCCTGACTACGGCGTTGGAGGGATTCCTTCCCGGCCCCGTGCCGCCGCAGGAGGTCCTGGCGCTCTACGCTGCCATGCGCCGGCGCAGCCCGGCCCCCTTCGCCTCGCTGCTGCGGGTGGGTGGACTGGCACTTCTGGGTACCTCCCCCGAACGGTTCCTGAGGATCACCGCCGGCGGCGCGCTGCGGGCTGAACCAATCAAGGGCACCCGCCCGCGGGGGTCTGCTCCCGCGGAAGACGCCGCGCTGCGGCAGGAACTGCTCGAGAGCATCAAGGACCGGGCGGAGAACATCATGATTGTGGATCTGATGCGCAATGACCTCTCCCGGCTGGCCGTTCCCGGATCGGTCACGGTTCCGCGGCTGTGCGTGGTGGAAAGCTATGCCACGGTCCATCAGCTGGTCAGCACCATCGATGCGCAGCTCGCGCCCGGTGCCAGCCGGGCCGAAGCCGTGGCCGCGGCCTTCCCCGCGGGGTCAATGACCGGGGCGCCGAAAGTCAGCACCATGGCTATCCTGGACGGCCTGGAAGCGGTGCCCCGTGGTTTCTATTCCGGAGCGGTGGGCTACTTCTCCCTGAGCGGCGCTGCGGATCTCTCCGTAGTCATCCGCACCCTGGTGATGCAGCCGGACACGGCCGGCGGCACCTCGCTCACCCTCGGCGTCGGCGGAGCTGTGACCTCCGGATCGGATCCGGAGGCGGAATGGGAAGAGGTCCGCACCAAGTCCCGGGGTGTGCTCGGTGCACTCGGCTCAGAGGTCCCCGCCGGCTAGGACTCCTACTGCAGGGTGGCCGTAAGGCGGGCGACGTTGTCCACGTAGCGCTGCCAGACGGGACGGTTGCGCCATTCGTCAAGGATCAGTTCCTTCGACAGGCCGCGGTACGTGTCTTCGATCTGGCGCATTTTCTCCACAATGTTCCCGCCGAACATCATCATGGAGACTTCCAGGTTCAGCGAGAAGGAACGCATGTCCATGTTGGAGGAGCCCAGGACGGCGACGTCGTTGTCCACGGTGAAGTGCTTGGCATGGAGCACCAGCGGCGCGGGATACTGCCAGATCCGGATGCCGGCCTCCAGTAGCACCTCGTAGTAGGAACGCTGGGCGTGGTCCACCAGGAACTGGTCGCCGCGCTCGGAGACGAACAGTTCCACCTGCACCCCGCGCTGCGCCGCCGTCGTAATGGCGTAGAGCAGGGAATCATCCGGCACGAAGTACGGGCTGGTGATGGAGATCCGCTCGGAGGCGGAGTACAGCAGCGAGGTGAACAGGCGCAGGTTGTTCTCCGTCGTGAAACCGGGACCGGAAGGAACAACCTGGCAGGTGATGTCGCCGGGCTTGGACGTTCCCTCATACAGGCTCAGTTCCTGCTCAAGGTTCTCGTCCGTCTCCATGTTCCAGTCGGTGGCAAACACCACGTTGATTTCATCAACTACCGGGCCTTCGAGCCGGCTCATGAGCTCCACCCATTTGCGGCCGATCCGGTGGTTGCGGGGTTTGCGGTAGCCCGGTTCCACGAGGTTCTGCGAGCCGGTGAAGCCAATGACCCCGTCGACGACGAGGATCTTGCGGTGGTTGCGCAGGTCGGGGCGCCGCCAGTGGCCGCGGAGGGGCTGGATGGGCAGCATGGGATGCCACTGGATCCTGCTGGACTTCAGCTCCTTGAGCAGCTGGCGGTAACCCTTCACGCGCAGGGTGCCGATGTGGTCAAACAGCAGGCGCACCGTCACGCCGCGGTCCGCCGCGTCCCGCAGGGCAGTGAAGAACTCCCGGGTCACGGCGTCGTAGCTCATGATGTAGAACTCGACGTGTACGTATTTGGAGGCACCGCGGACCGCTTCGGTCATCTGGCGGATGGATTCCTCGTAGTCCCGCTGCAGTTCAACCCTGTTGCCGTCCAGGCTGGGCAGCGAACCGAGCCGGCGGTTCAGTTCCACGGCGGAGAGCACCCAGTCCGGGCCTGAATAGGAGGAGGACTCCGCTTCGAGCTCGCGGGTGTTTTCACGGACCCTTTTGTTGATCATGGTCTGGCGTTCCACCCGCTGTTCGGAGAGCCGGTGGTTGCCGAACAGCGCGAACACGATGATTCCCGGGACGGGCAGGAAGAAGATGGCCAGCAGCCAGGCCATGGCAGTGGTGGGGCGCCGGTTTCCGGGCACCACGCCCAGGGCGATGATCCGGATTGCGAAGTCGAGAATCGTCAGGCTCGTCGCAAGCCAGTTTGGAGCAGTTACCGTCCACCACACGTGCGCTAATCCCTCCGACCACCCAACCGTCCCTTCAGCCTAGCGCCCGGGGTCGCCCACTGCGGCAACTAGGCTTGCTGCATGACAGTTTTGGTTTTCCTCGATCCTGCTTTTCCCGCCGGCCGCACGGCCGATGCCTCGCAGCCGCAGCTGATGGCGACGGACCTCGGCGCGACCCGCGGCGACGGGGTTTTCGAATCGATGCTGGCGGTGGACGGGCGTCCCCGGAAGCTGGCCATGCACCTGGAACGGATGGCGTCCTCCGCGGCCGCCCTGCAGCTGGACTTTCCCTCACCGCAGATGTGGGAGCCTGCCATTGCGACGGCGATGGCTGAGTTCACGCGCGTGCACGGCGAGGTGCCCGCTGTGGTGAAGCTGATGCTGACCCGGGGTCCGGAGGGCGCCGGAAGCCCGACGGCGTGGGTGGCGGCGTCCCCCGTTCCGGAGTCCAGTGCCCGGCAGCGCGAGGAAGGCCTGGACGTGCTGCTGCTGGACCGCGGCTACGATTCCTCCGTGGCGGAGCGCGCTCCCTGGCTGCTGCTCGGCTCCAAGACGCTGTCCTATGCGGTGAACATGGCGGCTATCCGGTTCGCAAAGCAGCACGGCGCCGATGATGTCATCTTCACCTCCTCCGACGGCAAGGTCCTGGAGGGGCCCACGTCCACAGTTGTGCTGGCCGTGGTTGAAGACGGGGTGAAGACCCTGCTCACTCCGGAGCTTGAAAGCGGCATCCTGCCCGGAACCACGCAAAGCGCACTGTTTGCCGCGGCAGAGAAGGAAGGCTGGCAGCTTGGCTACGGCCCGCTGGAGCCTTCGCACCTGATGCAGGCCGACGGCGTGTGGCTGATTTCCAGCATCCGCCTGCTCGCGCCGGTGAAATCGGTAGACGGGAACCCGCTGCCGGTCTCCCGCGAACTCACTGACGAGCTCGCCGCACTGGTGGACACCGTCCTGTAGCACCCGGCTCACCGCCGGACGGGGACAGCCGGTTGGCGGCCCCGCCCGGCGGTGCGGGACTTCTAGGACAGGATGAAATTGAACGTTCCGGCTGCCGCAGCAGCCCACACGGCCGCTGCAGCCAGTCCGACACCGTAGGCCAGGACCCACAGATCGATCCGGCTGAATGTGGAAGCCCGGGCCCAGGTCCGGTCGCTGCTTCCGAAGCCGCGGGCCTCCATGGCCACGGCCAGCCGGGTGGCGCGCCGGATCGCCTGGATAAGCAGGGCCAGACCCTGGCCCAGGAAGTTGCGGAACCTGCCCAGCGGGGAGGCAGCGGCGTCGGCCCCGCGGGCGTGCCGTGCCAGTCCGAGCGTGCGCCATTCCTGAACCAGCAGGCCCACCAGCCGCATCGCTGCCAGTGCCCCAAGGACAAAGCGGGAGGGCAGGCGCAGCCGCTGGGCCAGGGCGTCCGCCAGGTCCGTCGCGTCCACGGTGACCAGCAGGAAGATGCCCGGCAGCGCGATCGCCAGTCCGCGCAGGCCAATCGCGATACCAGCCGCCACCGAGTCAGTGGTGAACAGCAGCGGACCGGCATCCAGCAGGACCTCTCCGGTTTTCTCCGCGAGCAGGGCGGTGCCGTAGGCGCCTATCACCGCAGCGATCAGCAGCGGCCAGATCCGTTTCACCAGGGTCCACGGATTGATCCGCAGCAGCGGCAGGAGGGCCAGTTCCCCGGCCAGCACCACGGTGGCGCTGACCCAGTCCACCGTCAGCAGCACCGCGACGGTAACGGCGACGGCGGCGCCGAGCGTGGAGAGCGGGTTCGCCGCTGCCAGCCGGGACTTCCGCGGGCCGGCAGCTGTTCCCGCGGCTGGGGCTCGAACGGCCTGGGCGCTCATGCTGCAGCTCCTGCCGCCGGTTCTGCCGGCTGCAGGCGGGCAGCGCCGTCCTGCACCCGGAGGACCTGTCCGCCGAGCGCCGCAATGAACTCGCGGTCGTGCGTCACCGAGACGACGGCACAGCCGGAGTCCCGGCGCAGCTCAGCCAGCAAGGAGACCAGTTCCTTCCACGTGTTCGCATCCTGTCCGAAGGTGGGTTCGTCCAGCAGCAGGATGTCCGGAGATGTGGCGAGCATGGTGGCCACGGAGAGCCGGCGTTTCTCCCCGCCGGAGAGGGTGAAGGGGTTGACCTTGAGCAGCGCCGCCAGCCGCAGCCGCTGGGCCAGTTCCTCCACTGTGGCCTGGACTTCAGCGTCGCTGCGCCCGGCCCGCCGCGGCCCGAAGGCCAGTTCGTCACGGACTGAGCCGGTGAGGAATTGGTGTTCCGGTTCCTGGAACACCGTTCCGATCCGGGTCACCAGCTGGGCCGACTTCCACTTGGACGGGATGTTCCCCGCTTCGCGTGCCAGCGCCGGGGCTGCGGCCAGGGTTCCGCCGCGGGGACGCAGGAGTCCGCCCAGGGTCAGTGCCAGCGTGGATTTGCCGGCTCCGTTGGGTCCGGTGATGCCCAGGGCATCTCCGGCCTGCAGGGACAGATCGACACCGGAGAGCACGGACTGGCCTTTGGGGGTGCGTGCAACCTCGAGGCTGTCCGCGGCCAGCAGCTCGGGAGCGGAGGAAACGGGCAGAAGCGGCGGCGGCACGTCCAGTGCGGCGCCGGGCAGCCAGACACCGGCTTCCGCCAGACGGGCACGGGTCTGCTCCGCGGTGAGGACTTCCTCAGGCGGGCCGTCAGCGAGCAGTCCTCCGCCGGCGTCGAGCACTATCACCCGGTCCACCAGCTCCGCCCAGGCGGCGACCCGGTGCTCCACCACAATCAGTGTGGCTCCGGTACCCTCCAGCACCCGCTGAACGGCGTCCCGGATTTCCAGGACACCGTCCGGGTCGAGGTTCGCAGTCGGTTCGTCGAGCAGCAGCAGGCCGGGAGACATAGCCAGGATGGAAGCCAGCGCCAGGCGCTGCTTCTGCCCGCCGGAGAGCGCTGCGGTTGAGTGTTCCAGCGGCACCCGGAGTCCGACGTCGTCTAGCGCAGTATGCACCCGCTGCCAGATCTCCGTTCGGGGCACGCCCAGGTTCTCCGCACCGAACGCGACCTCGTCGCCCACCCGGGAAAGCACGATCTGCGACTCGGGGTCCTGCAGGAGCAGGCCCGCCCGGCCGCGTGCGCCCTGCGGGTGAACGCCGTCGAGCTGCAGCGAACCGGTTTCCGTGCCGCCGGTATCCTCACCGAGAACCCCGGCGAGGGCATGCAGCAGGGTGGATTTGCCCGCCCCGGATGCTCCCAGCAGGAGCACCCGCTCCCCCGGGCTAATGTCGAAGGACACACCGGCAACGGCCTGGGCCTTTCGCCCGGCGTGACGCCATCCCCAGTCCCTGGCGCTGACCGCCACGGGAGTAGCTGCGGCCATCGGTTACGCGTCCGCGGTGCGCCCGGAGGCAAAGGCGGAAAGCACTCCCGTGCGGGCCAGCGCCCTCACCGCCAGCCAGGACAGCAGGCCGGCCAGCAGCAGTCCGGACACCATGGCAAAAACGGTGTACAGCGCCTGCCACTGGAAGGCCCATTCGGGCATGTACAGAATCGTTTCGCTCACCCCGAGGAAAAGGCCGGAGCCGAGGCCCGCCAGCAGCGCCACGGGAAGAGTGAACTTCCGGTACAGGAAGAGCAGGAACACCAGTTCGGCGCCCAGGCCCTGGATGGCTCCGGAGAGCAGCACGGAAAGGCCGAACTGGGTTCCCAGCACACCGGAAACAGCAGAAGCCAGAATCTCGCAGTACAGTGCGGCACCGGGTTTGCGGATGATCAGCGCGCCCAGGACGCCGGCAATCAGCCAGCCGCCGGTGTACAGCCCGGCCAGCGGCGGGAAGGCCACGAACACTGCGGCCACGCCGCCGTAGGCGAGGGACCAGGCCCAGAACACAACGCCGGTGGCTACGGCAAGGACGGACGCGACGACGATGTCCACTACCCGCCAGGATGAGCGGACGGGCTTTATGGATTGGGTTTCTTGCATGGAAGGTTCCTCCTGGATTCAGGAGGGGAGGGAAAACCGCCGGCGGCGGTGCACCCCTGAGATCTCGACTCCCTTCGCCGGTACTAACCGGAGCAGGTTCGAGGGTCTGCGGCTTGGTCCGCACTCTCAGCGCCCGAAAACCGGCGTCCGGATAATCTCCGGAGCCGGGAAGCGGCGCTCCCCTGTCGTGTGTATGCGTGGTCCACTGTACACGCAGTGCCGCGTGGAATCCGGGTGCGGCAGGTAGCGTAGGGGGAAACAGCAACGCACAACACCAAGGAGCACTTATGAACCTGATCCTGAAACTGCTGGGTACCGGTGTCAGCGTGGGCGCGGGACTTGCCTCGGCAAAGATCCTGGACTTCGTCTGGACCAAGGCAACGGGCAACGAACCGCCCAAGGACAAGGACGGCGCCCTGGATGCGAGCCTGCGCTCGGCAGTTATTTTCGCGCTCGTTTCCGGCGCGGTCAGCCAGGTGATCCGGGTGCTGACCAACCGCGGCACGCAGCGTGCAATCGCCCGCTACAGCCGCACCCCCGAGGTCGTCTAACTCGTCTCACCGTAACGAGATTACAGAAACTGCCCGTATAAGCGTTCATACGGGCAGTTTCTGTAATCTCGTTTTCGTATGGCCGCAGCGTCAGCCTTCGCGGCTGCGCCCGGGCGGCCGGCTGGCCGCTTCGGCTTCGGAACGGGTGCGTGCCAGTTCCTCGTCGCTGAGATCACCGGTGTAATAGGTACCGTCCGGTTCCTGCCCGGGATCGTCGTCGACCTTCGGATCCGCATCTGAGTCGGCGGCAGCCTTTTCCTCGGTGGCCTCAAACATCAGCTGCTGTGCCCGCTCGACGACGTCGTCCAGCTCATCGATGGTCAGCAGCTCCGGGCGCAGGTGCTTGGTGCGGTAGCCGGCACGGCCCACCATGTGGGCAGAGACCGGCGCGGTCAGCAGCATAAAAATCCAGCACAGCGCCAGGACCGGCAGCAGGACCCAGCTGCGGAACTCCACGGCCATGGCCAGCAGGAAGAGCAGCAGGCCCAGCACCTGCGGCTTGGACGCGGCGTGCATCCGGCTCATCAGGTCAGGGAACCGCGCCAGGCCAATCGCTGCGGCGAGAGACATTGTGGCGCCGCCAAGCAGCAGGGCTGCCACGATTACGTCAATCACGGTTTCGTTCATGGCTACCTCCGGTCCGTTACGAAGCGGGCAACCGTCACGGAGCCAATGAAGCCGATCAGCGAAATTGCGATCAGCAGGGCCAGGTAATTCAGGTTCCGGTTCACAACCATGTCCACCACCAGAGCGCCGCCCACGATCGCCAGCAGGACGTCTGCGGCGAGCACGCGGTCAAGGATGGAAGGACCGCGGACGATCCGGAAGATGGCACCGGCGGCGGATACGGCCAGCATGACGGACACGATGATGATGGCAACAGTCATCGGCTGACCTCCCCTTCGCGCAGTTCCCTGAGGTCCTTCTGTTCCGCCCGGACAAGCGCCAGCTCTTCCTTGGTGCCCATCATGCGGATCAGCCAGGATTCGGTGGCGCGCACGTCGTCACGGACCTTTTCGGCTGCCTGCTGGCTGTCCACTCCCAGGCAGTGCAGGTACAGCGTGGAGGTGGATCGGTCCACCTCCACCACCAGGGAGCCCGGGATCAGGGAGAGCGCATGGCCGGTGGCCGTAACCAGCAGGTCCGAGTGGCTGCGCAGCTTCACCGCGACGACGGCGTTCTTGATCCGCGGTCCCTGGACGGTGGCCAGCCACAGCACATGGACACTGGCGATCACCAGTTTCCACAGGAACCGCACGCCAAAGCCCGCGGCGTAGAAGATGTTGAACCGCCCGGAGAGGTCAACCGGGGGCAGGTAGAAGATATTCGTGACAACGAACGCGATGATGGCGCCGAACACGAGGTTGCCCAGGCTGAAGTCCTGCCAGAGTGCTCCCCAGAGCAGCACCAGCCAGATGATCAGCGGCAGTTCCTTCAGCAGGGGAATCCGCGGGTGGTTGCGCATGAGTGCCTTCTTGGTCACGGTGCACTCCCTTCGCCGAGCACTGCCTCAATGTACGGCGTGCGGTCCAGCAGGTCCTGTGCCGCGTCGTCGCTCAGTGAGAACAGCGGTCCGGCCAGGATGGTGAGGGATACGCCCAGGGCAACCAGTCCCACCGTGGGATAAACCATCGTCTTCGGCAGCAGGTCCACCGTGGAGCGGCCGCCGAAGCGTCCGCTGCTGTGCCCGCTCACGTTGCCGGAGTCCCGGACGGTACTGCCGTCGGTGGTGGTGGCCAGCAGGATCGGATCCGGATGGACTGCGTCTTCCGGGGTGCGCCAGAACGCACGGTTCCAAACCCGCGCCATGACCAGCAGCGTCAGCAGCGAGGTCAGGACGGACGCGGCAACCAGGACGTAGGCAAGCGGCGTACCCAGTTCCACGCCGGCCTGCATCAGGCCGAGCTTACCCAGGAAGCCGGAGAACGGCGGTATGCCGGCGAGGTTGATCGCCGGGATGAAGTACAGCACTGCCAGCAGCGGAGAGAGCCGCGCCAGGCCGCCCAGGCGGTCCATGTTGGCTGTCCCGCCGCGCCGCTCGATCAGGCCGGTCACCAGGAACAGGCTCGTCTGCACGGTGATGTGGTGGACAACGTAGAACACTGCTGCGCCAATGCCCACAATCGAGGCGACTGCCAGTCCAAACACCATGTAGCCGATGTGGCTGACCAGGGTGAAGGAGAGCATACGTTTGATGTCGGTCTGCGCCAGCGCACCCAGGATGCCCACCAGCATGGTCAGGCCGGCCACCACCATCAGCAGCGTATTGATCCGGTCTCCCGGGAAGAGCAGCGTTTCGGTCCGGACCATGGCGTACACGCCGACCTTGGTCAGCAGGCCGGCAAACACCGCAGTAACGGGTGCCGGGGCCGTCGGGTAGGAGTCCGGCAGCCAGAAGGAAAGCGGGAAGACGGCGGCCTTGATGCCGAAGGCGACCAGCAGCATCAGGTGCAGCATCATCTGCGTTCCCGGGTCCAGTTCGCCCAGCTTGATGGCCAGGTCCGCCATGTTCACGGTGCCGGTGGCGGCGTAGATCATGCCGATTGCGGTGAGGAACAGGACGGAGGAAATGACGCTCACGACGACGTAGGTCACGCCGGCGCGGATCCGCGGCGTAGTGCCGCCCAGGGTCATCAGCACGTAGCTGGCCGTCAGCAGGATTTCGAATCCAACGTAGAGGTTGAAGAGGTCACCGGCCAGGAAGGCGTTGGAAACGCCTGCCACCAGGATCAGGTAGGTCGGGTGGAAGATTGAAATCGGACCGTCTTCATCACCATCGGCCATGCCCTGGCCGGCGGCGTAAATGAGCACCGCCAGGCTGATGGCAGTGGAGACCACCAGCATCAGGGCGGAGAACTGGTCCACCACCATGGTGATGCCGAACGGCGGCATCCAGCCGCCCAGGTTCACTGCCTGCGCTCCGGTCTCCCAGACTGCTGCCAGCAGGAAACACTCCAGTGCCAGGGTCAGGGTGAGCACACTGATCGAGACGATGCGCTGGGAACGCTGGTGCCGGATGAGCAGGAAGGCCAGGGCTGCGCCGAGGAACGGCAGGACGACGGCGAGCGGGGCAAAACTGGAAGCGTTCATCGTTTTGCCTCTCCTGTGGATCCGGTACCCTGGCCGCGCTGCGACCCGGGTGCTTCCTCGGCCTCGTCAGCCGGCGTGAACTCGGTCGTGTCCTCGGGGACATCGGCGTCGTCTTCCGCGTCGTAGCTGCTCTGGCTGGCCACGCGGCGGTCTTCGATGTCGTCCTGGACCTCGTCCTGGCGCCCCAGCACCCAGGACCGGTAAATGATGCCGAGCATAAAGGCCGTCACGGAGAAGGAAATGACGATTGAGGTGAGGATAAACGCCTGCGGGAGCGGATCGTTGTAATCTTCCGGCGGAATCTCGGAGCTGAACAGCGGAGCCAGGCCCTGGAAGCCTCCGGTGGCCAGCAGCAGCAGGTTGGTCGCGTTGGTCATCATGGCCAGGCCCAGCACCACCCGGGTCAGGCTCCGTTCCAGTACCAGGTAGATCCCGGCCGCGTAGAGGGCGCCCATGATGAGCAGCAGCGTGATGTTGACGCTCATCGGGACACTCCTTCCGTTTCAAGCATTTCGGGTTCGGGTTCCACCAGGTCATCGTCGTCGTCGTCCGGCCCGCCTTCGCTGCGCTCGTCGATCTCCGAGCCGAGGCTGCGCAGGACATCGAGGACCAGGCCGACCACCACCAGGTACACGCCAATGTCAAAGATGGTGGAGGTGACGAACTTGATGTCTCCGAAGATCGGCCAGGTGAACTCGATGATGGCGCTCTGCAGTACCTGCCCGCCAAAGAAGAGCGGCGCTGCGGCAGAGAGCGCAGCCAGGCCCAGGCCGCCGCCAAGCAGGGTTCCGGCGCTGACGGGGGTTGCTTCGGCAAGTTCGAAGCGTCCGCCCGCCAGGTAGCGGATGGTCAGCGCCAGGCCGGCCATCAGGCCTCCGGCGAAGCCGCCGCCCGGTGAGTTGTGGCCTGCAATGAGCAGGTAGACGGAGAAAATGATCACCGAGTGGAACAGCAGGCGGGTGACCACTTCGAAGATGATGGAGCGGCGTTCAGGAGCCAGCGTGCGGCCGGCCACCAGCCACGCCTCACGGGCCACGGAGGAGAACTTCCGGGCCAGGGCCAGGGTGGCGGCTTCCCGCTCGGAGGACGCGAAGTGTTCGCGCCCGCGGTCCACGGAACCGGTGGCAACTTCATTCGCCCGCCGGCGCTTGTCGCCGCGCCCGCGGATGAAGATCAGGGACGCAACACCGGTAGCGGCCATGGCCAGGACGGAGATTTCGCCGAAGGTATCCCAGGCGCGGATATCCACCAGGGTCACGTTGACGATGTTCAGTCCGCCGCCGCCTTTGTAGGCAAGCTCGGGGTAGGCGAGCGAAATGGGTTCGGCCACGCGGGATGCCATCGCGGTCATGGCGAAGACCACCATGGCGGCACCGAAGGCAATCCCGAGTCCGGCCCGCAGCAGGCGCTGGCCGGTGGGTTCACGCTTCCAGAGCCGGGCCGGCAGCGACCGCAGTGCCAGCACAAAGGCCACCAGGACGATGGTCTCCACCAGCATCTGGGTCAGGGCCAGGTCCGGGGCACCCTGCAGGGCAAAGATCAGGGCGATGCCGTAGCCGCTGACGCTGACCATCAGCACCGCCAGGAACCGCTTGTTGGCGCGGGCTGCGCCCACGGCACCGATCACCACGGCTGCACCGATCACGGCCTGCAGCGGTGAATCGAACCAGTGGAAGTGTTCCGGCGTCGGCGCGTTCCGCAGCAGCACCGCACTCAGCGGCGTCACGATCGCCATGCTCAGGATGACAAAGAGGTAGAAGGTCAGCGAACCGCGCTGCGTGCGCCCGGTGACCCAGACGGCGGCGTCGTCCAGGATGCCGATCAGGCCGCGGTAGGAACGCTCTGCGTCCAGCGGGCTGGCCATGCCGGCCTGGATTTTCTCAACCCGGGTGCGCTGCCAGAAGAGCAGGGTACCTGCCGCGATCGTCAGCGCGGTCAGGCCCAGAGCCAGGGTGAAGCCGTGCCAGAGCGCCAGGTGGGTGGCTTCGCCCTCCAGCGGGTACAGATCTGCGTACGGGCTGATGACCGTGTCCAGCGGTTTCGGCCAAAGACCGAAGAATACGGTGGCGGCTGCCAGGATGGCCGGCGGAGCCAGGAACGGCCATGGAATGGCCTTGAACGCCGTCGGCTTGCAGGATTCCTTGGTGGCGAAACCGCCCCAGACGAACCGGCAGCTGTAAGCGAAGGTCAGGATGGCACCGGCAACAACGCCCACCAGCAGCACGATGGCTGTGGGTGTGCCCTGCTTCTCGGCAAAGTGCACATAGGTTTCGTAGACGGATTCCTTGGCCACGAATCCGAGCAGCGGGGGCAGCCCGGCCATGGAGGCAGCACCGATCGCAGCCACGACGGCCAGGACGGGAGCTGAACGTCCGACGCCGGAGAGCTTGCGGATGTCGCGGGTTCCGGCCTGGTGGTCAATGATGCCCACTACCAGGAACAGGGTGGCCTTGAAGAAACCGTGGGCCACGAGCAGGCCCAGGCCTGCCAGCGCCGCCTCGCGGTTTCCGAGCCCTACAACGAGGGTGAGGAAACCGAGCTGGCTGACGGTGCCGTAGGCAAGCATCAGCTTCAGGTCGTGCTGGCGCAGTGCGCGCCAGCCGCCAAGCAGCAGCGTGGCCAGGCCCAGCACGGTGATCACCGGGGTCCAGTACGTGGTTTCCCAGAAGCCCGGTGCCAGGCGCGCCACCAGGTAGATGCCGGCCTTCACCATGGCTGCAGCGTGCAGGTAGGCGCTGACCGGGGTCGGTGCGGCCATCGCCGCGGGGAGCCAGAAGTGGAAGGGGAACAGCGCGGACTTGGACACCGCGCCGATCAGCATCAGCACGACCGCCACGTCGACGATGACGCCGCTGGCCACCAGCTCCGGTGCCATCGCCATGATTTCGGAGATGCGGTAGGTGCCGGCTGCAGAGCCGAGCATGATCATTCCCACCAGCATTGCCAGGCCGCCGAACGTCGTGACGATCAGCGCCTGCAGGGCTGCGCGGCGGGCCGAGAGGCGGTGCGCGGCATAGCCGATCAGCAGGTAGGACAGGATGGTGGTCAGTTCCCAGAAGATGAACAGCAGGATCAGGTCATCTGCTGTGACCAAACCGAACATTGCCGCGGCGAAGGCCAGCAGCTGGGCACCGAAGCTGCCCATTTTGGGGTCTTCCGGGCGGAAGTAGCGGGCGCAGTAGAACAGGACCAGGGAGCCGACGCCCAGGATGAGGATCGCCAGGACGGCGGAGAGCGCGTCCATGCGGAAGGCCAGTTCCACCCGGAGGTCCGGGATCCAGCCGATGATGACCGACGGCGGCGCGTTGGGCGCGCCCGACGCGAGGGACTGGCCGGACTCGATGTACCGCGGATACGTGGCCATCAGCCAGATGAAGGCACCGGCGGGAACTGCCGCAAGAAGATAGAAAGCGGACCTGCCAATCCGGCGGAAGAATAAGGGCGCCACTAGTGCCACCGCAAATAGAACGGTTAGCACAAATAGCACGTAGATCTCCCGGGTTCTCTGATGGGCCTTGCAGGTCAGAACACAGCTTTAGTTATCAACGTCGGGTCGAGGGGCTTTGTTTATTCTAGCGGAGGCATACGCACGGGTCATATTCGGTACAACAGCAAAGGCGGCCGCGTCCGTGCACCTTCCGCGCGCTTTTGCCCGCTAGCATCTGGAGCATGGCTTCGATGACGCACGCAACCCCCGGACAGTCCGGGATCCCCGCTCAGGCGCGACGGCGGGAGGTTTGGGCGTGGGCATCCTGGGACTGGGGATCGGCGTCATTCAACGCCGTCATGACCACCTTCGTTTTCACGGTGTATCTGACTTCCGATTTATTTGGTGATGAAGATCATGCTTCGGCGGTGCTGGGCGCCGGCCTGGCGGTGGCCGGCGTTCTGGTGGCCGTGCTGGCCCCCGTTGCCGGCCAGCGGTCCGACGCCGGCGGGCGCCGCAAGCTGTGGCTGGCGGTCAACACCGTGGCGGTCTGCGTTGCAACCGGACTCTGCTTCTTTGTGTATCCCAGCGAGAACTTCCTGCTGCTCGGCGTCGCGCTCATTGCCCTGGCCAACGTGTTCTTCGAGTTCGCCAACGTGAACTACTTCGCGATGCTCAAGCAGGTCTCCACGCCGGGCACGATCGGCAAGGTCAGCGGATTCGGCTGGGCCATGGGATATGTGGGCGGAATCGCCGCCCTGGCGCTGGTACTGGTGGGATTCATCAACCCGGACGTCGGCTGGTTCGGCGTCACCTCGGAGAACGGCCAGAACATCCGCGCCGTGGCTCTCTTCTCCGCGGCATGGTTCCTGGTCTTCTCCCTGCCCATCTTCTTCACCGTGCCTGAGGTTCCAAGGACCCGCGCCGCAAAGATCGGTTTCTTCGCCTCCTACGGGCTGTTGTTCCGCCGGATCAAGGCAATCTACAGGACCAGCCCGCACACCATCTTCTTCCTGCTGGCCAGCGCGGTGTTCCGGGACGGGCTGGCGGCCGTCTTCACGTTCGGGGGCATCATTGCAGGCGGAACCTTCGGCTGGGAGCTCCCGCAGGTGATCATGTTCGCCATCTTCGGGAACATCGTGGCGGCAGCCGGCTCCTTCGCCGGCGGATTCCTCGATGACCGGATTGGTCCCAAGCCTGTGATCGTCGGTGCGCTGACGGGCCTGCTGCTGGCAGGAACGGTCATTGCCGTGCTCGGTGCGGACGAGGTGAGCATGTTTGGCCTTGAATGGACCGGGGACACCACGTTCTGGATTTTCGGCCTGGCCCTGTGCCTCTTCGTCGGACCGGCCCAGTCTGCCTCGCGTGCCTTCCTCGCTCGGCTCGCGCCCGACGGCGAGGAGTCGGAGCTCTTTGGGCTCTACGCAACCACCGGCCGCGCCGTGAGTTTCCTGGCGCCGTCGCTGTTTGCGGCCTTCATCGCCATCTTCGGGGCGCAGCGGTACGGCATTATCGGCATTCTGCTGGTGCTGCTGCTGGGCCTGCTGGCGCTGCTGCCGGTCCGTGCCCCGGGGCGTACGCCCAAGGCAGTGGTGCCGGAGGTCTAGCGGCTATTCCAGCTGCGCCACCCACTGGCGGACGACGTCGGTGAAATCATCCATGGCCGCTTCGGCTGCCGCCCTGCTGGAGAAGGTCACCACTCCCCTGTTCCTCCCGGCCATCCGCAGCACCTTGCGCGGATCGGTGACGGTGATTTCCCGGTGGTCGGGTTTCGGCCTGGCGCCGGTGTGAAGGACAACCTGGATGTTCTCCGGGCGGCGCAGGCTGAAAGTGGCAAAGTCATCACGCAGGGCGAAGTTCGGGGCGCCCCACTTGATGTTCTCGCGGATCCGGGGATCCACGGAGAGAATGGCCGCACGAAGGTGCCGCACCACGGAGGACATCGGGTGGTCCAGGGCTGCCAGGTAATCCGTCAGCTCTTCTGGTTCTGCGGGTTCCATGCGCACAATCTGGCACCGTGCAGTGCCGGTGTCCACAGTATTCAGGCGCAGACGGTGCCTGGAGACCCTAGATGCTGGTGCGGTGGAAGTTCTGGTAGCTGCGCGACGCCGTCGGGCCGCGCTGGCCCTGGTACCGGTTGCCATAGGCGCCGGAACCGTAGGCGTGTTCCGCTGGCGAGGTGAGCCGGAAGAAACACAGCTGGCCGATCTTCGAGCCGGGCCAGAGCTTAATCGGCAGGGTTGCCATATTGGAGAGTTCAAGCGTCACGTGGCCGGAGAAACCGGGGTCGATGAAGCCGGCAGTGGAGTGCGTCAGCAGACCGAGCCGGCCCAGCGAGGACTTGCCTTCCAGCCGGGCAGCAACGTCGTCCGGGAGGGTGACCTGTTCGTAGGTGGATCCAAGGACGAACTCGCCCGGGTGCAGGATGAACGGTTCGTCCGGGGCCACTTCAACCAGGCGGGTCAGGTCGGGCTGGTCCAGGGACGGATCGATGTGCGCGTACTTGTGGTTGTCGAAAAGCCGGAAGTAGCGGTCGATCCGTACGTCCACGCTGGAGGGCTGCACCATGGCCGGGTCGTAGGGATCGAGAACGATCCGCTCGTCTGCAATTTCGGCTCGGATGTCGCGGTCAGATATCAGCACCTTCTAAAAATAGCGCATCCTCATGCCTGCTTAATTTCGGTCCGGACAGCATAGAGCTCGGGAAAAAACGTCAGGTCCAGGGCGCTGCGCAGGAAGTGCGCGCCGGAGGATCCCCCGGTGCCCCGCTTCATCCCAATGGTCCGCTGCACGGTTAGCAGGTGGCGGAAGCGCCAGAGCTGGAAGTTGTCCTCCAGATCCACCAGCTCCTCGCAGGCCTCGTAGATGTCCCAGTTCTCCGCGGGATTCTCATAGACGAGCCGGAATATGTCCATCAGGGCTGCGTTGAAGACGTGGGCCTGTGTGACGTCACGTTCAAGCAGTTCCTGCGGCACCGGGTAGCCGCGGCGGCTGAGCGCAGCGATGAACTCGTCATAGACGCTGGTGGCGGCCAGCAGTTCCGCGAGCAGCGCCTGGGCCTGCGGATCGGAGCGGAACACCTCCAGCATGGCGGCGTTCTTGTTTCCCAGCAGGAACTCGACGGCGCGGTACTGGTAGGACTGGAAACCGGAGGAAGCGCCGAGCTCGCCCCGGAACTCGGCGTACTCGGACGGAGTCAGCGTGGCCAGGACGGACCACTGTTCAGTCAGCGAGCGCTGGATGTGCTTGATCCGGGCGATCCCCTTCATGGCAGCACGCAGGTCGTCAGCCATCAGCCGGGCACGGACACCGCGCAGCTCGTGCAGGACAAGCTTTAGCCACAGTTCGGAGGTCTGGTGCTGAATGATGAACACCATCTCGTCATGATGGCTGCTCACCGGATGCTGGGCGGAGAGCAGCTCATCAAGGCCCAGGTAGGAGCCGTAGCTCATTTTCCGGCTGAAGTCCCGCTCGATTCCTGGCTCCAGGTCCCTGGTGTTCCGGTCTACGCTCATCGCTGCTCCATTAGTGGCTGACTGTAGTGGCTGATTGGCTGCCTGTGCTCTGTACATACCGCTTTATAAGGCCTGTGTGTTCGCCCTTACCCGGTTCACGGTAGCCGGGACGCCGCACCAGTGGCTTCTGCGCCACGGGGAGGCTGTGGAAGACTGGCGGTTTATGCATCCGACCCTCCAGAGGAGGTCCCCTTGGACAACGGCACCGAGAACAGCACCAACGGCATCGAAGACGACCGCAGCCAGGAAACCGGCACCCCGGAAGGTGCCCAGTCCGGATCGCCTGCTCCCGACACGGAACTGGAGCAGGTCATTGTTGCCGGCCAGGCGGGGACGGCCAGCAACAAGGACGTCATCACGGCAATCTGGAACTCGGAGCTGCTCAGTGTCGGCCGGCTGACTGTCGAGAACGACCCGGCGAGCTTCCAGGCCCTGGTCCTGAAGTCCCCCGAAGGCGCGGCACCTGTCGCAGCAACCTTCACGGACGCCAGGCGCATTCCTCCGCGCATCCGCGATACCGCTCCGATCATGGTCAAGGCGTCCGGCGAGGCGACCCTGCGCAGCATCGCTCCGGGTTACGGGCTGGCGATCAACCCGGGCAACCCGCTGGGACTCGAACTTGGCCCGGAGGGCGTTGAAGCCGTAGTCGCAGCCTTTGGCGGCGCTCCCGCAGCGGACCCGGATACCTCCGCCGGCTAATCCGCCTGCCCCTCCGCAGCGGCCCCAGCCTGCTTTTAGGTTGCCCTTTGGCCAACAGTGCCCGGTTTTGCCTGCCTCGGCCTTGCCGTGTGGGTGGCGGCGCATAGTCTTGGGAAACTCACTACAGATGGAGGGCTGTAAAGTGACCTGTTTCCCAGCTTCCCAAATGAACTGCTCGATCGTTCCGCCGTATCTGCTCTCCCGGATCGCTGAACGTCCCGACCGGCTTGCCGGCGCTGCCGATGCTGCCCGGCGCACGCTGATGGAGTTCAACTCCGTCGCAGAAACCCGGCAGCTCGGCCGCACCGCCAAGGCGAAGTCATCCGGTACCGCCTTCAGCCCCAAGCTCCGCCGCACCGTTTTTGACGCGATGCAGCGGCAGGAGCTTCCAGGAAAGGAAGTGCGCGCCGAGGGTGCTCCCCCAACAGGGGATCCCGCGGTGGACGAGGCCTACGACGGTCTGGGGGCTACCTACGCCCTTTTTGAGGATGCCTACGGACGGGCGTCCGTGGACGGCGCGGGGCAGCCCCTCCTGGCCACCGTGCATTACGGGCGCGACTATGACAACGCGTTCTGGGACGGTGCGCAGATGGTCCTGGGTGATGGGGACGGAGAAGTCTTCGAACGGTTCAGCAAGTCGCTGACCGTGATTGGGCATGAACTGACCCACGGAGTCATCCAGTACACGGCCAGGCTGGTCTACCAGAGCCAGGCCGGTGCCCTGAACGAATCCGTGTCCGACGTGTTCGGCACCCTGGTGGAACAGCGCCTCCTGGGACAAACCGTGAATGATGCGTCCTGGCTGATCGGCGAGGGACTTTTCACCCCTGAGGTCAGCGGATCGGCACTCCGGTCCCTGGCCGCTCCCGGAACGGCATACGACGACGACGTCCTGGGCAAGGATCCGCAGCCTGCCAACATGTCCGGTTACGTGGAAACCACCTCGGACAACGGGGGTGTGCACCTGAACTCGGGAATCCCCAACCATGCCTTCTACCTCACGGCTATGCGGCTCGGCGGCTACGCATGGGAACGCGCAGGCCAGGTCTGGTATGACACGATCACGGAGCCCAACTTTCCCGCAGACTGCTCCTTTGCGCTCTTTGCGTCAGCCACCATCACGGCTGCTGAAAAGCGCTACGGTGCCGGAAGCGAAGAAAGTTCTGCTGTGCAGGCCGCATGGCAAGAGGTTAATGTCATGGTATGAGACTGGTTGTGGTGCGTACCGGAGGTATGGCTGGCATGCGACGCACGTGGAGCAGCGAGGTGAGTTCCGAGGAAGCCGAGGAACGCTGGCTTCCCCTGCTCCAGGACCCGCCGCAGGAGTCCGCCGGCGGTCCCGACCGGTTTACCTATGAGATCAGCGTTGGCCAGCAGGCCGTCACCATTCCCGAGACTTCGCTCAAGGGGCGGTGGCAGGAACTGGTGGACCGGGCCAGGGACGGCGAAGAGGCGCGCCGGGCCTAGGTTCCACCGCGGCGGCTGGTTCCCGGCGGCGTGGCCTGCAACGCCTTTATGCTGCTGGTGCCAAAGGCATGTAAAGTGGTTTGTTGTGCCGGTGGCTTCACCGGCATTGCGGGCGTAGCTCAATGGTAGAGCGCTAGCTTCCCAAGCTCGATACGCGGGTTCGATTCCCGTCGCCCGCTCCAGCGTGATGTTTCACTTACACCCCCGGTCCGCGGACCGGGGGTGTTTTTGCCGCCCGGGGGCGGCTCGGAGGCGGGCGTACACTTGAACACGCTATGAACCGGAAAATGTTTAAGTCCAAAATCCACCGGGCCACCGTTACCCACTCAAATCTCCACTACGTCGGATCCGTGACCGTGGATGAGGACCTGCTCGATGCCGCCGACATCCTTCCGGGTGAACTGGTTGCGATTGTGGACGTGGACAACGGCTCGCGGCTGGAAACCTACACCATTGCCGGCGAACGCGGCTCCGGCGTCATTGGCATTAACGGTGCCGCTGCGCACCTGGTGAACATCGGGGACAAGGTCATCCTCATCACCTACGCCGACATGACCACGGACGAAGCCCGTTCCTACGTACCTGTTGTGGTCCACGTAGACGCCGGCAACCGCATTCTTGAACTGGGCAGCGACCCGGCCGAGGCACTCACTCCCGGCACCGAGCGCCCGCCGCTCGCCGTTTCCCGCGGCTAAGCCTTCTGCCTCCTCAGCTGCGTTCGGCAAAACTGCCGGCAGTTACTGGCGCCCTACTCGCTTATCTGGCCGCAACAAGCGGCGTCTACGTACCCGGTTCCCCCTCCCGGACACGGTTGGATAACAGTTAGCACCCCTGCCACCTGAGCTTTCGCGGCTTTAGCCCGGGAACTGTGGCGCAATGCACCTTGCAGGGCATATGGTCGATCGAAAGGTTGCTGAGCTTCCTTTCGCGGAACATCACTGAAGTCCATGCCTACGACGAGGTGGAGGCATATACCCATGCCACAAGGTGCAAAACATCACGGCAGACACCGGATGAGGAAGTCTGCAGCTGCGGGGTTCGCCCTCGCCGTCGGTGCCACTCTGCTGGCAGGCTGCAGTTCGGATTCCGGTTCTGCGCCGACCCTGACGTGGTACATCAACCCGGACGACGGCGGGCAGGCCGAAATCGCCAAGCGATGCTCTGACGCTTCGGACGGGGCGTACACCATCGAGACTTCGCTGCTTCCCACCGACGCGGCTTCCCAGCGGGAACAGCTGGCCCGGCGCCTCGCCGCCGGCGACACCAGCATGGACATCATGAGCCTGGACCCGCCGAACGTTCCCGAATACGCCGAACCGGGCTATTTGGCTCCCATCCCCGACGATGTCCGCGAACGCACCACGGCAAACGTCGTGGAGGGCGCCCTCGCCGGAGCCACCTGGAAGGACGAGGTAGTGGCGGTCCCGTTCTGGGCCAACACGCAGATCCTCTGGTACCGCAAGTCAGTGGCCGAGGCAGCCGGTCTGGACATGAGCCAGCCCGTCACCTGGGACCAGCTGATCGAAGCGGTTGCCAGCCAGGATAAGTACCTCAGCGTTCAGGGTGCCCGGGCCGAGTCCATGACCGTGTGGGTGAACGCACTGATCGAATCAGCCGGTGGACAGATTGTGGAGAACCCCGACGCACCGGCCGACGAGATCAAGCTAAGCCTCGACTCCGAGGCCGGAAAGCAGGCGGCGGAGATCGTCTCCACCATCGGCAAAGAAGGGCTCGGCGGGCCCGGCCTTCCGACCCAGACCGAGAACTTCTCGATGATCCAGTTCCAAGGCGACAAGGGTGCCTTTATGGTCAACTACCCCTTCGTCTGGCCCGCCACCAACGCCGCCGTCGAGGAAGGCGCCCTCCCTGCTTCCCTGATTGATGACATTGGCTGGACGCTGTATCCGCAGGTCAACGAGGGAGAGCAAACCGCGCCCCCGCTTGGCGGGATCGACCTGGGCGTGGGTTCGAAGAGCAAGCACCCGGACCTGGCGTTCGACGCGATCGAGTGCATTGTCAGCCCGGAGAACCAGGCCTACTACTTCGCCAGCAACGGCAACCCGCCGTCCAACCCGGACGCGTACAACGATCCCGAGGTTGTTGACACGTTCCCGATGGCCGGGACCATCCGTGAGTCGCTGGAGCTCTCCAAGCCCCGTCCGCAGACTCCTTACTACAACGAAATCTCCACCGGCATCCAGCAGACCTGGACTCCGCCGCAGGACGTCAATCCGGACACAACGCCGGAAACAAGCCAGCAGTTCATTCTTGAGGTCCTGAAGGGAGAGAGGCTGCTATGAGTACGTCAGTCGAGACGCGTGCCGCCACCGGCGGCAGCCCCAAAGGACGCAAGCCCGGGCTGAGCGACCGGGCCAAGGCTGAACGGCGGCTGGGATTCTGGCTCGCCGGACCGGCGTTCATCATCATGCTGGCCGTGACGGCCTACCCAATCCTCCTCGCGCTGTGGGACTCGCTCTTCAAGTACCGCCTGACTGCCCCGGATGACAGGGAATTCGTTTTCCTCGGCAACTACGCCACCATCCTGACGGACGAAGTGTTCTGGCGGGATCTGGGAGTAACCCTGCTGATCACGGTGGTTACCGTGGTCATCGAGCTGGTCCTCGGCTTCGCCCTGGCCATGGTCATGAACAGTGCGCTGAAGGCCGTGCGCGGCTGGCTTCGCACGGCAATCCTGGTTCCCTACGGCATCATCACCGTGGTTTCCGCCTTCGCTTGGTTCTACGCCTTCGACATCAACTCCGGGTATATAAACCACTGGTTCAGCTGGGTACCTGGCATCAGCACCGACCTGAACTGGTTCGCTGACTTTGGCACCGCCATTACCGTGATCATGGCTTCGGAAATCTGGAAGACGACGCCGTTCATCTCGCTGCTTCTGCTGGCCGGCCTGGCACAGGTACCCGGCGAACTCACCGAAGCGGCCGAAGTCGACGGCGCCACCTGGTGGCAGCGGTTCTCGCGGGTGATCGTGCCGAACATGAAGGCAGCCATCATGGTGGCGGTCCTGTTCCGTGCACTGGATGCGTTCCGCATTTTCGACAACGTCTACATCATGACCAGAGGCGCCTACGGCACGGAGACACTCTCCCTGCTGGCCTACCGGACTTCCATCACCCGGCTGGAGATCGGCATGGGTTCGGCGGTTTCCGTGCTGCTGTTCCTCTGCGTGATCCTGATCTGCTTCATAGCGATCAAACTCTTCAAGGTGGACCTGACCGGCGCACGAGGGGGCAACTAAATGAAATCGTCACCGATACGCAGGCGCATAACCTGGACCATCATTTCGATCCTGGTGATCGTCTACGCGCTGTTCCCGGTCGCTTCCATCTTCGCGACATCGTTCAAGCTTCCCAGCGACCTGACCTCGGGCAGCTTCCTGCCGACAAACTGGTCCACGGTGAACTACGAGCAGATTCTGGTCGGGGACGCCCAGGAACTGTTCCTCTCCGCGCTGCGGAACTCGATCGGCATCTCGCTGATCGCCACGTTCATCGCCGTCGTGCTGGCCACGCTCTGTGCCTACGCAATCGCCCGCCTGGATTTCCCGGGCAAGCGGCTGGTGCTGACCACGGCTCTTGGCGTATCGATCTTCCCGGTGATCTCGATTGTGACCCCGCTGTTCAACCTCTGGCGGAACATCGGTCTCTACGACACCTGGCCCGGATTGATCATTCCCTATCTCTCACTCACCCTTCCCATTTCCATCTGGACCCTGGCTGCGTTCTTCCGCCAGATTCCGTGGGAACTGGAACAGGCTGCGCAGGTCGACGGCGCCACCACCTGGCAGGCGTTCCGGAAGGCGATCGTTCCGCTCGCCGCCCCCGGCGTCTTCACGACGGCAATCATCGCGTTCTTCATCGCCTGGAATGACTTCGTGTACGGGATTTCGCTCACCTCGACCTCCGCTGCCCGGCCGGTGCCGGCGGCTCTGGCATTCTTCACCGGCGCTTCCCAGTTCGAGGCGCCAACCGGAGCAATTTCCGCGGCAGCGATCATTGTGACCATCCCGGTCGTTGTACTCGTACTGCTGTTCCAGCGACAGATCGTATCCGGACTAACCCAGGGCGCCGTCAAGGGCTAGCCCCAGACGCACGGTACTAGAAAAGGAGCCATGAGCATGGCATCTATAACGCTCAACCATCTCGTCAAGAAGTACGGGGACGGCTTCCCGGCCGTCAACGACATCAGCCTGGATATTGCCGACGGGGAATTCATCATCCTGGTGGGCCCCTCCGGCTGCGGCAAGTCGACCCTGCTTCGGATGATTGTGGGTCTGGAGGACATCACCTCCGGTGACCTGCTGATCAACGGGGAGCGCGTCAATGACAAGGCCCCCCGGGACCGGAACCTGGCCATGGTGTTCCAGAACTATGCCCTGTATCCGCACCTGACGGTGTTCGAGAACATCGCCTTCCCGCTCCGGCTGAACAAGGGAAAGTACAGCGATGAGCAGGTCAAGAAACTGGTGAACGATGCAGCGGCGACTCTGGAGCTGACCGAGCATCTGGACCGCAAGCCTGCGAATCTCTCCGGCGGGCAGCGCCAGCGGGTGGCCATGGGCCGGGCGATCGTCCGCCAGGCCGATGCCTTCCTGTTCGATGAGCCGCTCTCCAACCTGGATGCCAAGCTCCGCGGGCAGATGCGTTCGGAAATCGCGCAGATGCAGCGCCGCCTCGGCGTCACCAGCGTCTACGTGACCCACGACCAGACCGAAGCCATGACCCTGGGCGACCGCGTTGCCGTTCTGAAAAAGGGAATCCTGCAGCAGGTGGCCTCCCCCCGCGAACTTTACGAGCAGCCGGTCAACCTGTTTGTTGCCGGTTTCATCGGGTCTCCGTCGATGAACTTCCTCCCCGCAACGATCAAGGACGGCAACGTCCTTGAAACTGCGGTGGGTGACATCACGATTCCCGAGGACAAGGCCGCCAAAGCCGCGGGAAAGAAGGTAGTGCTGGTCGGTATCCGGCCGGAGTTCTTCGAAGATGCCTCTCTTGTTGAGGGGGACAAGAAAGCGCATGGTTCCACCTTCACGGCGCCGATCACCCACACTGAATGGCTCGGCAACGAGCAGTACGGCTACATCCACTTCGATCCGACGCCCGAGGTCCGGGAACTGCTGGATAACCTCGCCAGGGACATGGATGCGGACGAGCTCCGCCCGCAGATTGTTGTGACGCTCGACGCCGCAAGCCGGGTGCGCGGCGGGCGTGAAGCAGAACTGTGGCTGGATACGCGCAAGATCCACATCTTTGATCCCGAGACCGGCGATAACCTCACCCGGGACCCCGAGGCCGGAGCAGAGCTGACGGAGGAAGCCAACGAGCGCCGTGCCGAAGAGATCGCCATGGCCCACGAGGAAACCAGGGAAGCGGCAGCCACCGGAGCTGATTCCTAAACCGGTGCGAAGGTGACCCGGGAACCGCCTGTGCGGCTCCCGGGTCACCCGCGTCCAGCGGCGGCAGGTAACGTAAGAGCGTGCAGGCATCATCACCGGTAATCAAGGCAGTCACCATCTGGCTCACTGCCCTCATGCTCACCATCGCGGCCGCCGTCGTCGTTATTTGGCTTGTCAATGCCAAGGTCTACGGCCCGGCCAAGCAGGTGGATAAGTACCTTCAGGCGATTCAGGACGGCGATGGGGCTCTGGCCCTGGGCATCCTCAATGCCCAGGTCCCGGACGCCAATGCGGCGCTGCTGGATTCGGAGGCGCTGCGCGCGTCCACGCAGGGGCTGGAAGTGCTGGAGCTGGAGGAAGTCCCCGCCTCCGTGGGAGGACGAGCCAATGTGGTTCTCAGCTACCGGCTGGACGGCGCCGAGGCACAGTCCACCTTTGAGCTGGAGCAGACCGGCACCCGCTGGATGTTCTTCGACGAGTGGAGCTTCCGGGCGCAGGACCTGCCCACTGTGCGGGTCACTGCACCCAACCAGAATGAAGCCGAGCTGAACGGCACCCGGGTCCTGCTGCCCGAGGGCACCAACACCTTCGCCGCGTTTTATCCCTCCCGCGTGGCCGCTTCCTACACCAGCGGCTATTTCGAGGCACCGGAGCAGTCAAGTCTGCTCTCCGGCCCCGGGGATGCCGTGGACCTGACGCTGCGCAGCCAGGCCACTGCAGAACTGGTGGAAACCGTCGATGCACGAGTCCGGGAATTCCTGGACAACTGTGCCGGCGAACAGAACCGCCTGGCCCCTCCTGGCTGCCCGTTCTACCACCTGACGGACAACCGGGTGGAGCCACCCATCACCTGGGAGATCCTGGAGTACCCCACGGTGGAGATTTCGCCCGCTGACGGCCACTGGGTCCTGGCGCCGCTGGAAGGCAGGGCCAAGGTCAGCGCGACGCAGACCGATCTGTTCTCCGGAGCGCAGAGCCCGCTGGTGGAAGAGAAAGAGTTCTCCTTCGGTGCCCGGCTGTCGATCACGGACGCCGGTGTGTCCCTCACCGCCGTCATCGAGTAGCTCCTCAGGAAATCGAGATAACAGAAACTGCCCGTATCCGGCCGGATACGGGCAGTTTCTGTTATGTCGATGGTGCCTAGTCGAGGCCGCGGAGGTCCAGGGTCAGCTCCGTTTCGCCGCCGGCCTGCATCAGGACCGGGATCCCCCAGTCCTGCTGGTACAGGTGGCAGGCGGCATGATCCGGGATCTCTCCCCCGGGCTCGCCGTCGCAGGCAGCAGCGCGGGCGGTGATGTGCAGGACACCCTCGGTGACGGTATCGGACAGGACCAGTTCACGGACCAGGCCGACGGCGGTTCCCCCGCCGGAGACCAGGAGCTCTTCCGGGGAGGAGGAGATCTTCAGCTGGGTGGGATCACCCCAGCGGTCATCGAGCTTCTGCCCCTTGGGGGCTGCAAAGCGTACGGTCAGGCCCAGCGCCCCGGGAGCAATGGCGGTCTTGGGCCGCTGGGTCTGGCGCGCTCCTTCGTCCACGGACTGCGCTTCCTTGGGGATCGGCAGCCGCACCAGCTGGTGCCTGTTGGCTTCCACAACGATCAGCAGCGGCTCATCGGCCGTGGAATCGACCAGGACCCCGGACGGCTCTGCGAGGCCGCGGGAGAGCGTGGAGACGGCCTGTGTAACCGGGTCGTAGCGGCGTACGGCGCCGTTGTATGTGTCCGCGATGGCCACCGAGCCGTCCGGAAGCACAGCAACGCCCAGCGGGTGCTGCAGGCGTGCCTCGGAGGAGGCACCATCGCGGTAGCCGAAGTCGAACAGGCCGGTCCCGACGGCGGTGTCCACCGTGACGGCGGGCTTGCCCTCGGCGGAGGTGTCGAAGCGGAGCCTGCGCAGTGCTGAGGTTTCGGAGTCGGCAACCCAGATGCTGCCTTCAGCGTCCTGGGCCAGACCGGAGGACTGGGCGAACCAGGCAGCGTCCCCGTCGCCGTCGAGCAGTCCTTCCAAGCCAGTTCCGGCCAGGATGGACAGGGCACCGGTGGCGGGGTCGAAGGCGAAGATCTGGTGGGTGCCGGCCATGGCCACAACGGCCTGGCCCAGTGCGGTGGACCAGAGCACGTCCCACGGCGAGGAAAGCGAAGTGCCCAGCGGATCGGTTCCGAGGTCTGTCGAGGCCTCAGCAGCCTGGTTCTCGGCGTCGAGCAGCCGCTGGACACCGTTGCCGGCCACTGTCGTGACTGCGCCGGTGGCCAGGTTCACGCCGCGCAGGCGGTGGTTCACGGTGTCGGCAACCAGGACGTCGTAGTCCAGGGTCTCGGCCACGGCTGCGGGCAGCACGGCCAGGCCCTGCGGCTCGTTGAAGCGGGCGGTTCCGGAGTCGCCGTCGCGCCATCCCTTGGTGCCTTCACCGATGACGCGGCGGACGGTTGCCAGGTCCGCTTCCAGTTCCACCAGCCGGTGATGGCCGGTGTCAGCAACCAGGAACGTTCCTTCCGGCAGAGCTACCGCCTTGCCCGGGAACCGCAGGTCACCGGAGGTGGCTTCAGCGGGAACGTAGGGGCCGTCGCCGCGGTGCAGGGTGCCCTTGGCCTCGTGCTCTGCAACGAGCTCCGCTACGAGTGATTCAAGTCCGGCGGCGTGGCCTTCACCGGAGAGGTGGGCCACGATGTAGCCCTCGGGGTCGATGACCACCAGGGTGGGCCAGGCACGGGCCGTGTAGGCCTGCCAGGTGGCCAGCTCAGGGTCATCGAGGACCGGGTGATGGATTTCGTAACGTTCGACGGCGGCCGCCAGCGCCACCGGATCGGCCTCGTGCTCGAACTTGGGCGAGTGGACGCCCACTGTCACCAGGACGTCGGAGTACTTCTCTTCCAGCGGCCGCAGCTCATCGAGGACATGGAGGCAGTTGATGCAGCAGAAGGTCCAGAAGTCCAGCAGGACGATCTTGCCGCGGAGGTCTTCCAGCCCCAGCTGCTTCCCGCCCGTGTTGAGCCAGTTGCGGCCTTCCAGCTCGGAGGCCCGGACGCGGTATCCGGCGCGCACCGTTTCAGTCATCTGCGTTCTCCTTGGTCTGTCCTTGCATCACGTTCGGCCAGCTGGGCGAACATATTGTTGTAAGCCGTAAGTTCAGCATCGTTATTCCGTTCGGCCGCACGGTCTTTGCGTTTTGTTTCACGTGCATCCGTCCGGGACCACTGGAGAGCGACGCCGATCGCCACCAGAACCGTCGGAACTTCGCCGATTCCCCACATGATCGCTCCGCCAAGCTGCTGGTCTTCCAGGGCGCTCACGCCCCAATCGCGGCCCATGTTGCCGAAGTAGGACGCCTGGATCAGTGAGGTCTGGCCCATCACGGCCACGCCGAAGAACGCGTGGAACGCCATGGTGGCCAGCAGGATAACGAGTCGCAGCGGGTAGGGTGCCCGGCTGGGAAGCGGGTCGATCCCGATCATGGTGAGGATGAAGATGTAGCCGGTGAGCAGGAAGTGCAGCACCATCAGTTCATGGCCCACGTGCTCGCGCAGCGCGAACCCGAAGAGCTCCGAGTAATAGAAGATCACGATCGAGCCCGCGAAGTTCACGGCCGCAAAGATCGGATTGGTGATGATCTTGGAATACCGCGAGTGCACCGCGATCAGGATCCATTCGCGCAGGCCGCGGCTGCCGTCCCGGCGCGGGGTCAGGGCCTTGAGCGCCAGGGTAACGGGAGCGCCGAGGACCAGAAACAGCGGCACCACCATGGTCAGCGCCATGTGTCCGAGCATGTGCGTGCTGAAGAGCACCATGCCGTACACGGCGGGCGCGCCGGAGGTGACGTAAGTGAGCGCGATCAGGCCCACGAACCAGCACAGCGTCCGTACCAGGGACCATTTGTCTCCCCGGCGGCGGACCTTGATGACACCCAGCACGTAGGCAGCACCAATGGTCACGACAATCGCGACCCACAGCCAGTCGAAGCGCCACTCGGTGAGGAAGCGTTCTGCCGTAAGTTCCGGCGGCAGGTCGTAGCCGGTGAGGATGCGGGCCGGCGAGGCGTTCGGCGGCAGTTCCTCCGGCCGCGGCGGGGCTGTGCGGGCCAGGGCAGCAGCGACACCGGAGATGGCACCCATGATGAGCAGTTCGACGCCGATCAGCTGCCACAGCACCCGGCCGGCACTCATCGAGCGCGGAGTCTCCGCGGACGTACCCCTGGTGGACCCGGCGGCCTGGGCCGGGAGCTGCGGAATGATCCAGCGCCGGTGCAGGAAGCCGAGGATGCCCAGTACCAGCGTGGCAGCGACCTTGAACAGGACCAGGGCACCCCAGCGTGAATCGAGCTGCTCCAGGGACGTGATCCGAAGCGAGGCGTTGACCAGGCCGGAGGCTGAGACCAGGACGAACCCGAAGCCTGCCAGTGCCGAGAAGCGGCGGAGAACCACCCCGGTGATGTCACCGAGCTGCTTGGCAATGACGGCGAGGACGATGATCCCGCCAATCCACACGCAGACACCGATCAGGTGCAGGCCGATCGAGTTCACTGCGGCGCTGTGGTCATCTCCGCCGGCGGCGTGCCCCACCAGGGCCATGGGCAGCAGTCCGCCGACCGCCAATACAAGCGTGAGCGCCAGGCCGGTCAGGGAACGGACGCCGAACGTCAGGGTAGTCACAACGGCGGCAATAATGCTGACTGCCAGCCAGGCGCGGCCGGTCGCGAAATCAGTCAGGAAGGATGCAAGTCCGTCGGTGTAGGACGGGTCCGGGCTCAGTGGAAGGCCGGAGACATCCGAGTAGGTGAAGAGCATGACGGCGATGGCGGACAGGGTCCACAGGGCTGCGGCGCCGGAGGCGAGGTACATGGCCTGCGTGAAGGCAGGATGCTCAGGGCGGGTCTCCGCCTCCCCCCTGCCGGGCCGGGGTCCGGCGTGCTTGGGAAGAATGAAGACGGCGAATACCAGGGCGCCAATAACTGCCGCCACTGCACCGTTCTGCACCGCCTTCGCGATGGGCAGCCCCCAGCGTGTCAGCGCTCCCGGATCCGAGAGCTGCGATGCGGCGGCCGCACCGGTGAAGAGCAGCGCAACGCTCAGGGCAAGGACCATGACACCGGCACCGGCAGCCAGCCAGCCGTTGCGTGCGGGGTGCCCGGGTTCGGACGGCTGTCCGGCAGGACGGCCCGGCAGGGTGTTCTGGGTCTTGGCAGAGTTTGGCACGGTATCCATTCTCTACCCCTTGTAAAAATTGGGCCAATCACGGCCGCTGTTTGGACCCGGGCAGGCCGGAGCTAACTGCCCGCCGGGCCGGAGAACACGAGAGGCCGGTACCATCCGGTACCGGCCTCTCGGGGAAAGCGAAAATACTACTTCTTGGCGACAGCAGCCTTCAGCTTGGAGCCTGCGGTCAGCTTGACGCTGTGGCCGGCCGGGATCTGGATGGTTTCGCCGGTCTGCGGGTTGCGGCCCTGGCGAGCTGCACGGTCGGTGCGCTCAACAGCAAGCCAGCCCGGGATGGTGATCTTCTCGCCGTTGGCAACGGAAGTGGCGAAGATGTCGAAGACAGCATCGAGCACGCCGTTAACGGCGGTCTGGCTGTTGCCGGACTTCTCTGCGACAGCGGCAACAAGTTCACTGCGGTTCATAGCCAATTTATGTCCTCCTGGACTCTGGTGTTTAGCGCGAGCGGTTCACGGATGCGTAACCGCCTCTGTTCGAAAACTTACCAGCTTGAAAGCCGAAAGCACGCTGAAAACCGCGGGTTTTCGCGGATTTTTCGGGTTTTTGGACAAAATCCATGCCGTTTTGGATGCGGAGAACTCGCGGGTACGCAAAAAGGGCGGCAGCCGTAACGGC
>NZ_JAXIOM010000014.1:0-62722 GCF_049311025.1 Arthrobacter sp. 3Tela_A | reverse complement strand
GGGGGGGGCGGGGCGCCCCCCCCCCCCCACTCCCCGGAACTGCACCAATACTTTTATTACGGGAGGACTGGAGTCCAAATGGCGAACTACACCGCTGCTGATATCAAGGCTCTGCGCGAGCGCACCGGCGCCGGCATGATGGATGTGAAGAAAGCTCTCGACGAGGCCAACGGCGACGCCGACAAGGCCATGGAGCTCATCCGCATCAAGGGCCTGAAGGGCGCCACCAAGCGCGAAGGCCGTTCCACCGCCGAAGGCCTGGTTGCTGCCAAGGTCATCGACGGCACCGTCGGCGTGATGATCGAACTGAACTGCGAGACTGACTTTGTTGCCAAGTCCGCCAAGTTCATCGAACTCGCAGACCGCGTCCTGGCCGCAGCTGTGGAGTCCGGCGCCGCTGACGCCGAGACCCTCCTGGCTTACGACGTCGACGGCAAGCCGCTGTCCGAGGTTGTTGTCGAAGAAGGCGCAATCCTGGGCGAAAAGGTTGTTGTCCGCCGCGTAGCACGCGTCGAGGGCAAGACCGTTGATGCCTACCTGCACAAGACCTCCAAGGATCTGCCTGCACAGGTTGGCGTTCTGTTCGCCGTTGACGGCGAAGGTGACGCAGCCTTCACCGCAGCCCACGACGTCGCAGTCCACACCGCTGCTTACGCTCCCACCTACCTGACCCGCGATGAAGTTCCCGCGGACATCGTGGAGAACGAGCGCCGCATCGCTGACGAGACCGCACGCGCCGAAGGCAAGCCGGAAGCTGCACTGCCGAAGATCGTCGAAGGCCGCCTGACCGGCTTCTTCAAGGAGATCGTGCTGCTCGACCAGCCGTTCGCCAAGGATGCCAAGAAGACCGTCGCCACCGTTCTGAACGAAGCCGGCGTCAAGCCGACCGCTTTCGCCCGTTTCCGCGTCGGAGCCTAAGGCACCGAAACGGCGCGCACGCACAGCGGACGCGAAATGATGGCATAGAGGGGGGTGGGCCCCCCACCGGGGCCCCCCCACGCCGCGGCCCCCACCCCTTTTGCCTGTCCAAATCCCCTTATTACCCTTGAATCAGCTGACAAGTTCACGCACCAGCATTGCCCCGGGAGGCATCATGGACCACGCCCTGACAGAAACCGACACTCCGCGCCGCCGCGTGCTGCTCAAGCTTTCAGGTGAGGTGTTCGGCGGCGGGAAACTGGGCGTCGATCCGGAGACCGTACGCTCCGTGGCCAAGCAGATCGCCGCAACCGTCGGTGAAGTAGAGACCGCGATCGTGGTGGGCGGCGGCAACTTCTTCCGCGGCGCAGAGCTTTCCCAGAGCGGCATGGACCGCTCCCGCGCCGACTACATGGGCATGCTGGGCACAGTCATGAACTGCCTTGCCCTGCAGGACTTCCTGGAGCAGGCAGGCGTGGAGACCCGCGTGCAGAGCGCCATCACCATGGGCCAGGTCGCCGAGGCCTACATCCCGCGGCGCGCTATCCGCCACCTTGAAAAGGGCCGGGTCGTCATCTTCGGTGCAGGCGCCGGCCTGCCGTACTTCTCCACGGATACCGTTGCTGCCCAGCGCGCCCTGGAAGTGCACGCTGACGAAGTGCTGATGGCCAAGTCCGGCGTGGACGGTGTCTACACCGCAGACCCGAACAAGGACCCCAGCGCCAAGCGGCTGGAAACCCTGACTTACGACGACGCCCTCCGCCAGGACATCCGGGTCATGGACCAGACGGCCATGACCATGTGCAAGGACAACGACCTCTCCATGGTGGTCTTCGGCATGGAGGGTGAAGGCAACGTCACCCGGGCCATCCGGGGCGAGAAAATCGGCACCGTCGTCTCGAACTAGAGAATCCTTCCGGCGCGGCTTCCGTTCCGGCATCCGCAGCGGCATCGCCGCAGGTGCCGGCGCGGGAGCCGCGCGGGTTAGGATGGTAGAAGAGCCCAATTACGCCGCTGCACGGTATGTACTGCAAGTATTTCCGGCACTGGCATTTCCCTGCAATGAGGAGACACCGTGATCGAAGAGACCTTGAAAGAGGCAGCCGACAAGATGGACAAGGCTGTGGAGGTTGCCAAGGAGGACTTCTCGACCATCCGCACCGGCCGCGCCAACCCCGCACTCTTCTCCAGAGTCCTGGTGGACTACTACGGTTCCCCGACGCAGCTGCAGCAGCTGGCCTCCTTCGCAACCCCGGACGCCCGCACCCTGCTCATCACCCCGTACGACGTCACCGCGCTGCGCGCCATTGAGCGTGCCCTGAGCGACTCCGAAGTTGGTGCCAACCCGTCCAACGACGGCAAGGTCATCCGCGTGATTATGCCGGAACTGACCCAGGACCGCCGCAAGGAATACGTGAAGATCGTGCGCGGCAAAGGTGAAGACGCCAAGGTCTCCGTGCGCAACATCCGCCGCAAGGCGAAGGACGCCCTGGACCGGCTGGTCAAGGACGGAGAAATCGGCGAGGACGACGGCAACCGGGCCGAGAAGGACCTCGACGCACTGACCAAGGCTCACACCGACTCCATTGATGAGCTGCTTAAGCGCAAGGAAGCCGAGCTGCTCGAGGTCTGATGAACCAATCCCAGCCTTCCACCCAGGCTGGCGGCACCCCGTCTCCTGAGGCAGACCCGGCAGCGAAGGGCGCGGACATGAGTGTTCCCGGCGGCCGCAGGGGCCGCGGCTCGGCTGCCCGCACCCGCAAACCGCGCAAGCCCTCCAAAGCAGGACGGAACCTGCCCGCGGCCATCGCCGTCGGCGTCGTCCTGCTGGGAGCGCTGCTGGTCGGCCTGCTGTTTTCCCCGGTGGCGATCGCAGTGATCGCCGCCGGTTTCTCGGCCGTCGGTGTCTGGGAAGTCTCCCGCGCGCTGGAGGTACGCGGCATCAAGGTGCCGCACGTTCCAGTGCTCGTGGGGGCTGTCGCGGTACCGCTGGCCGCCTACTTCGGTGGCACTGAGGCGCTGGCCATGGCACTGGCCGGCACCGGCCTGGCGATTCTGCTCTGGCGGACCATCGACACGGCGCAGGACGCAATGCGCAGCATTCTTGCCGGCGTATTCGTGGTCCTGTGGATCCCGTTCCTGCTCAGTTTCGCGCTGCTGCTGCTCCGCGAACCCGAAGGGCAGACCCGTGTCGCCGTCCTGCTGCTGCTGGTGGTCTCCAACGACACGTTCGGTTATTTGGTGGGCGCCCTTTTCGGCAAGCACCCGATGGCGCCGAAGATCAGCCCCAAGAAATCCTGGGAGGGTTTCGGCGGTTCCGCCGCCGGCGCCACGGTGATCGGCATCCTCTCGGCCGTGTTCTTCCTGGACCAGCCCTGGTGGTTTGGTCTGGTGCTGGCCGTGGCCACGGTTGCCGCGGCTACGGCAGGCGACTTCTCCGAATCCATGATCAAGCGTGAGCTCGGCGTGAAGGACATGTCCAACCTGCTTCCCGGCCACGGCGGCGTCATGGACCGCCTGGACTCGGTGGTCTTCGCCGCGCCGGTGGTCTTCCTGCTCTCCGTGCTGCTGGTTCCGGGCGCAATGTAGCGTTCCCCGGGGAGTCCTGCCGGGTCCCGGGCCGGCGAACACGTAAGATATTTTCGACGGTCCCGCATCCCGTGGCGGAAGAAGACTTGACACCAAAGGATTAGCTGAACATGAACGATGCGCGGCAGGCCAGTGCCCCCTTTGAGCGTGTGAGCCGCAGGGAGTACGGCTACAACGTCCGCCAGGTCGATGACTTCCTGACCAAGGCCCGGAACTACTACAACTCTGAGACACCGGGAGCAAAGGTCATCACCAGCCGCCACGTCCGTTCCATGGCATTCGATCCGGCCAAGGGAGGCTACGAGGCCCAGGCCGTCGACGCGGCCCTGGACCGGCTGGAGGATGTCTTCGCCCAGCGTGAGCGCGACCGCCTGATCCAGGAGAAGGGCGAAGAAGCCTGGCTGCTGCAGATCGGCCGCACCTCCGCCGTCCTGCGCGCCCGTCTGCACCGCAAGCCGGGGGAGCGGTTCCGCCGCCCCACGAAGAATCGTGCCCACAGCTACAACGTCCGGGACGTCGATGCGCTGTGCAACGAGCTGCTGGGCTACTTTGAGCACGACCGGCCGCTGAGCGTCGACGTCGTCCGCCGGGCGGTGTTCCGCGAAGCCAAGGGCGACGCCGGCTACGAGGAGACGCAGGTTGATGCGTTCCTGGACCGCGTCGTCGAGCTGATGGCCGCGATCGACTAGATCTCTTTCATCGAAAGGCCAGTTACGGCTCCTACCAGCGCTGGTAATAGCCGTAACTGGCCTTTCGGCGTTAAGTCAGGGGCGGAGGGTGCGCTCGGGGGTGTGCAGACGGGCCAGGAAACGGCCGGTGCCGGCCGGAACAGTTCCGGGGCCGCGCAGCGATACCAGCACCGTGACCGCGAAGGCCGCCGGAACGGTCCACGCCGCCGGCTGCTCCAGCCAGACCGGCACAGTGGTTCCGCCGACGGAAATCACCCCGGCGGCGATGATTGCCCCGCCGCAGAGCACGGCTCCGGTGAGCATCCCCGACACCGCGCCCGCAGCAGTCAGGCGGCGCCACCAGATACCCATCAGCAGCAGCGGGCACAGCGTGGAGGCAGTAAATGCGAACACCATGCCCACACTGCCGGCCAGTGCCTGGGTGTTCGTCAGCAGCGCCAGGCCCAGCGGCACGGCACCGGCCAGCAGGGTGGCGGTACGGAACCCGCGGATGCTGCCGCGGAAAAACTCCTGGCTGATCACCCCGGCCAGGGACACGATCAGGCCGCTGGAGGTGGAGAGGAATGCGGCGAAGGCCCCGGCAGTGACAAAGGCCGCGAGCAGGTCGCCGAGCGCGCCGTCGAACACCTGCGCCGGCAGCAGCAGCACCGTCGCATCGGCATTGCCCTGGCCCGCGAGCTCCGGCAGGTATGTCCGGCCGAGAATGCCGTAGAGCGTGGGGAAAACGTAAAAGATGGACAGCAGCCCCAGCACAATCAAGGTGGTGCGCCGCGCTGAAACCCCGTCCGGGTTGGTGTAAAAGCGCACCAGGACGTGGGGCAGGCCCAGGGTTCCGCACAGCAGCGCAATGCTCAGCGAAACGTTGCGGTACACCGAATCCGCCACGGCGGCGTCGGCCCCGAAATCGAAGGCGGCGCCGTCGTTGGTCCAGGACACACCGTCCGCTCCCAGCCGGAAGAGAATAAACAGCACCGGAACCGCCAGTGCCACAAGCTTGAGCCAGTACTGGAATGCCTGCACAAAGGTAATCGAGCGCATTCCGCCGCTGAGCACACTCAGACAGACAATAACGACGACGGCGGCAGACCCTGCCCAGCCCGGCAGCCCGGTGGTGAGGCCCACGGTCAGGGCAGCGCCGTGCAGCTGCGGCACGATGTAGAGCCAGCCGACGGCCACCACCAGCAGGCTGGTAACCCTGCGTGCCGGAAGCGAATCCAGCCGTGCCCGGGCAAAATCCGGAACCGTGTAGGCCCCTGACCGGCGCAGTGGTGCCGCGACGAAGAGCAGCAGCATCAGGTATCCGGCTGTGTAGCCAATCGGGAACCAGAGGGCATCAGCCCCGGAAACCAGGACCAGTCCGGCCACCCCCAGGAAACTGGCGGCGGAGAGATATTCACCGCCAATTGCCGAGGCATTCCACCACGGCTTCACCGTGCGGGAAGCGACGTAGAAATCCCCGGTAGTGCGTGAGATCCGCAGCCCGTAGGCGCCGATGAGCAGCGTCGCCGCGGTCACGGCGGCCAGCGCGGCGTAACCCACTCCCGGGCTGACTTCCCAGTTCACTTACCTGCTACCCCTCATCCAGAAGGTCCTGGAAGCGCTTCTCGTTCCGGTTGGCGCTGCGTACGTAGAGCGCCCCGCTGATGATCACCAGCGGGTAGACCCCAAATCCAAGCAGGACCCACGGGACCGGAATGCCGAACAGCTCCAGGGCGCCAATCTGCGGGTAGGCAGCCAGCAGCAGCGGGACGCCCAGGAGGATCAGACCAAATCCGCCTGCCACCACCAGGGCCAGGCGCAGCTGGGAACGGATCAGGGAGGAGAGGAACACTTCGCCCACCTCTGACTGCTCATCCAGTTCCCGGGCCACCGGAAATGCCGGCGGCACGGCACCGGGGCGCGGGGGTGCGGTGACACGGACACGCTGCGGGCGGTTTTCCCCATTCATGCCGTGGGCCGGACCCGTCCGGAAGCCAGGGTGCTGCGCACGGTGGGCAGGTGCCGGCGGCTGACCGGAAGTTCCTCGGCGCCGATCCGGATGCTGGCCCGGCCGGCGCTCAGGCGCACCTGCGTGATTTGGCTGCGGGCTACGAGGTAGGAGCGGTGGATCCGCAGGAACCCGGCGTCAGCCCACTGGGCCTCCAGTTCCGCGAGCGGGATCCGGACCAGGTAGCTGGTGTCGGCGGTGTGCAGGCGGGCGTAGTCACCCTGCGCCTGCACATAGCGGATGTCCTCCCGGCGGATCATGCGGGTTGTGGCGCCCTGCACCACGGTAACCACGTCGCCCTCGCTGTCCATCCCGGGGCCGGCCAGTGCGTCGCTGATCCGGCGCACGGATTCGTTGAGCCGTTCCTGCCGGACCGGCTTGAGCAGATAGTCCAGGGCAGCCAGTTCAAAGGCGGCCAGGGCGTGGTCCTCATCGGCAGTGACAAAAACGACGGCGGGCGGGCGCTCCTTGCGCGCCAGAGCCCGGGCTATGTCCAGCCCGGAGAGAGCCGGCATGTGAATGTCCAGAAACACGGCGTCGACGTCCGAATTCTCGATGGCGTGCAGTGCCTGGGCGCCGCTCGAGGCGCGCAGCACGGTGCCGATGCGGGCATCCCTGCCCAGCAGGAATGCCAGCTCTTCGACGGCCGGAGCTTCGTCGTCGGCCACCACCACGGTCAGCAGCTTTGCGGATTTCGGCATGGAAGACAGACTACTTCCTTTACGTCTGGTGACCCGGCTGCGACTTGGGGATCCGCATGGTGATCAGCATGCCGGCCCCCTCCGCGGTGTCGATGACAAGCCCGTGGGCGTCGCCGTAAACCTGGCGCAGCCGCAGGTCCACGTTGCGCAGGCCTACGTGGTCGCCGTCGACATGCCCGGCGAGCAGATCCTCCAGTTTCTTCGGGTCCATGCCCACCCCGTTGTCCTCCACCGTGATTTCCGCCAGGGCCCCGGCGTCGCGCGCGGAAATGGTGATGTGACCTTCGCCGTCGTTTGAATCCAGGCCGTGCCGCACCGAGTTCTCCACCAGCGGCTGCAGGGACAGGAACGGGATCACGGTGCCCAGGACCTCCGGGCTGATCTGCAGGCTGACCTTGAGCCGTTCGCCAAAACGTGCCCGTTCCAGCAGCAGGTAGCGGTCGATTGACTGCAGCTCCTCCGCCAGGGTGGTGAAGTCCCCGTGCCGGCGGAAGGAATACCGGGTGAAGTCAGCGAACTCCACCACCAGCTCGCGGGCCCGCTGCGGATCGGTATTGATGTAGGAGGCAATCGCGTTCAGCGAGTTGTAGATGAAGTGCGGGCTGATCTGCGCCCGGAGCGCCTTCACCTCTGCCTCCATCAACAGCGCCCGGGAGGTGTCCAGCTCCGCCAGTTCCACCTGCGCAGCAACCCAGTCAGCGACGTCGTTCGTGGCCCGGATCAGCCCGGCGCTGATCGACGGCGCAAATACTCCCAGCGTGCCTGCAGCCTGGGAATTGACCCGCAGCGGACAGATCAGCAGCTCCCCGCCGTCCTGCAGTCCCAGCGCACGCAGCGCCGGGCCGCGGAAAACCTTGGTCCGGCCGCTTTCCAGGACTCCACGGGCTGCCAGCAGGATCCGTTCCCGCCGCATCGCGTTGTCTGCCAGGGTTCCCTCCCAGGCGAGTACCGCCGCAGTGTCCGTCATCAGCAGCGTTTCGCAGCGCAGCAGCCCCCGCAGGTGCCGGCTGGCACGGGACGCCCCCGCCGGCGTCAGCCCGGACCGAAGGTGGCGGGAGGCGAGCGACGCGGTGTGCAGCGTGGCATAGGCCGCGCGTTCGGCGTCGGAACCCAGATCACGCTGGGAGCGGCTGAGCCGGTAGCCCAAAGCAGCCACTGCTGCGAGCGTCAAAACAGCAACGGCGCAGACCAGAGCGACTTCGACGGCAGCGGGCATGGAACCCAGAGTACCGACTCGGGGGAGCGCCCGAAGGCACCAAACATGCCGTTTGGCGCACGGATTGCCCCGTTCACCGACGCAGGGGCGCGATAAGTGGCACCAGATGCGTCCGCATTGGAAAAGTGATCCCCATCACAGCCGGCGTGCTGGCGGCCCGGGTTCCCGATGGACCTGCGGTTTTTAGGCCGTACCGCCGCACGTGCCCCTACCCAAGGAGGAGAGATGGCTGAACACCAGCCACAATCACACCCCGAAAGCGAGGCGCCGGTCGACTTCCGGGAAGTCCAGCGGTCGCCGCAGTTCCAGGAGCTGCGCAAACGCCAGCGCAGCTTCATCTTTCCCATGGCCGTGGTCTTTCTCGTCTGGTACTTCGCCTACGTGCTGCTCGCTGACTACGCGCACGACTTCATGTCCACCCCGGTCATCGGCAACATCAACATCGGTCTGATCCTGGGCCTGCTGCAGTTCGTCAGCACCTTCGGCATCACCATGTGGTACGTCAGCTACGCCAACCGCCGCCTCGATCCGATCGCCTCCGAGCTGCGCGGCGAGCTGGAGGCCAAGGGCGTGTCCCTTCCCGAGGAGACCAAATGAACACCCTCTACGTCCCCGCCGCCGTCACCGCCGACGCCGTCCGGGAAACCGGCTGGCTGAACATGCTGATCTTCGGCCTGTTCGTAGCCGTCACCCTTGTGGTGGTGCTCCGCGCCAGCCGCAACAACAAGACCGCTGCCGACTACTACGCCGCCGGTCGTTCCTTTACCGGCCCGCAGAACGGCACCGCCATTGCCGGCGACTACCTTTCCGCGGCCTCCTTCCTCGGCATCGTCGGCGCCATCGCCATCAACGGCTATGACGGCTTCCTGTACTCCATCGGCTTCCTGGTGGCCTGGCTCGTGGCACTGCTGCTCGTGGCCGAAATGCTGCGCAACACCGGTAAGTTCACCATGGCCGATGTGCTCTCCTTCCGGCTCAAGCAGCGTCCGGTCCGCATTGCCGCGGCCACCACCACGCTGGCTGTCTGCTTCTTCTACCTGCTGGCCCAGATGGCCGGTGCCGGCGGACTCGTTTCGCTGCTCATGGGCATCGACTCCAAGATCGGCCAGTCCCTGGTCATCACCGTCGTCGGCGGCCTCATGATCATCTACGTACTGGTCGGCGGCATGAAGGGCACCACCTGGGTGCAGATCATCAAGGCCTGCCTGCTGATCGCCGGCGCCGGCGTCATGACCGTGTGGGTCCTGGCAATCAACGGCTTCAACCTCTCCGAGCTGCTTGGCTCCGCCGTCGAGATGTCCGGCAACGCCGCGATCCTCGATCCGGGACTGCAGTACGGCAAGTCTGAAACCTCCAAGCTCGACTTCGTGTCCCTGGGCCTGGCCCTGGTGCTTGGCACCGCGGCCCTGCCGCACGTGCTGATGCGCTTCTACACGGTTCCCACCGCCAAGGAAGCCCGCCGCTCCGTGGTCTGGGCTATCTGGCTGATTGGCCTGTTCTACCTGTTCACCCTGGTCCTCGGCTACGGCGCCGCGGCCCTGATTGAGCGGGAGACCATCATGGGAGCTCCGGGCGGCGTGAACTCCGCGGCTCCGCTGCTGGCGTTCGCCCTGGGCGGTCCGGTCCTGCTGGGACTGATTGCCGCCGTCGCGTTCGCCACCATCCTTGCTGTTGTGGCCGGCCTGACGATCACCGCGGCTGCGTCCTTCGCCCACGACATCTACGCCAACGTTGTCCGCAAAGGCAAGGTGGACGCCGACGGCGAGGTGAAGGTGGCACGCCGGACCGTGCTGGTGATTGGTGTGGTGTCGATCCTGGGCGGCATCGGTGCCCAGGGCCAGAACGTGGCCTTCCTGGTCGCCCTGGCCTTCGCCGTCGCGGCCAGTGCCAACCTGCCCACGATCATCTACTCGCTCTACTGGCGGCGCTTCAACACCCGCGGCGCTGTCTGGAGCATGTATGGCGGCCTGGGCTCGGCCATCCTGCTGATCATCTTCTCGCCGGTTGTTTCCGGTGCTGAAACCTCGATGATCACTGGAGCCGATTTCGCGATCTTCCCGCTGAACAACCCGGGACTGGTCTCGATTCCGCTGGCGTTCTTCCTGGGCTTCCTGGGAACGGTCACCAGCAAGGACAACGAGTCCCCGGAGAAGCAGGCGGAAATGGAAGTCCGTTCGCTCACCGGTGTTGGAGCAGAAAAGGCAGTGGACCACTAGGTTCACCGCACGGTAAAAAGGGCGCCTCCCTGGACGGGGGAGGCGCCCTTTTCCGTGCCAGGGTGCTGGTGTGGGACGTGGGTCCGGAGGTGTTTAGGGGCGTGGCGGCTGTCCATGGGCAAGCGGGGCCTGGCAGGCGGTGCCGTCCCGGCCGGACCGGCAGTATCTTGTGGGGAGATAACGCTGTTTAGGAGTCGGGCCCAGCATCTTGTGGGGAGATAACGCTGTTCTGGCTGCCGGAAAGGGACGTTAACTGCCCACAGGATGTACGGAGTCGGCGCTAAGGGACGTTAACTGCCCACAGGATGTACGGAGTCGGCGCTAAGGGACGTTAACTGCCCACAGGATGTACGGAGTCGGCGCTAAGGGACGTTATCTCCCCACAGGATGGCTGGATGCTGGTGGCAGTGCAGCATGGGGGATGGGCGACGCCGCGACGGTCCGCCTGCGGGCCCGGAAGCAGGCTATTCGGTGCCGGCAGGTCCACGGTCGAGCAGGGGAGCGACCCGGTAGGGGATCAGCTCACCCATTGCCAGGGTGGTATCGGAGCGCTCGACGCCGGGCACGGCGAGGATGGCCTTGTTGACCCGGAACAGATCCTCGGCGTCGACCGCCACAATGCGCAGCAGCAAGTCAGCGGCGCCGGTCAGCCCGTGCGCCTCGATCACCTCCGGCACAGCGGAAAGATCGGCGGTGATCTCCGCCAGGCGCGGCTGCTGCACATGCACATGCACAAAGGCCATCAGCGGATAGCCCAGCGCCACCGGATTGATGCGCCGCTCAAAGGAGAGGAACGCGCCTTTCTTCTCCATCCGGGACAACCTGGCCTGCACGGTGTTGCGCGAGATCCCCAGACGCTGTGCCAGAGCAACCACCGTCCGGCGCGGATCGGTGGCCATGGCCCGCAGGACGCGGAAATCGGTGCTGTCCAGAATCTGCATAGTGCGCAACGCTAGCACGGCCCAAAACGTCGATGTAGGGCAGGATGCCCAACCGAAGCGGGTGCAGTTGTGCCGCCTGCTTCATGTGAGTAGGGTCACATCTATCTGGGCAAAGGCGCCCGGCATCAGGTTCGGACCCCACCATCCCCGGGGCCCCAACACGGAAGGATGCGTATCAAAGTGTCCCTGCATATCCCGGTAGACCATCCCGAAAACACCGGGACGGAACCGAATGACCCCTATGTCCAGCTCATCCGTCCCGACGGGTCCCGCGTTGACGACGCGTTCTACGGCCGCTGGGTCCAGGATGTCGACGCCGAGACCCTGCGCGGCCTGTACCGGGACATGGTCCTGGTCCGGCGGATCGACACGGAGGCAACCTCCCTGCAGCGCCAGGGCGAACTGGGGCTCTGGCCCCCGCTCCTGGGCCAGGAGGCAGCCCAGATCGGCTCGGCCCGCGCACTGCGCCCGTCCGACTTCGTCTTCAGCAGCTACCGCGAGAACGCCGTCGCCTGGTGCCGCGGAGTCGGCTTCGCGGACCTCATGCGCGTCTGGCGCGGCAACGCCGCAGGCGGCTGGGATCCCTACTCGGTGAACATGGCTCCCACCCAGGTGATCATTGGTGCGCAGGCCCTGCACGCCGCCGGGTACGCCATGGGCATTGCCCAGGACGGTGCGGACGACGCCGCGATCAGCTACTTCGGCGACGGCGCCACCAGCCAGGGCGATGTCAATGAAGCCATGGTGTTCGCGGCGAGCTTTCAGGCACCGGTGATCTTCTTCTGCCAGAACAACCAGTGGGCAATTTCCGAGCCGGTAGGGCTCCAGGCCGCCGTCCCGCTGGCCAACCGCGCCCCGGGGTTCGGCATCCCGTCCATCCGGGTGGACGGCAACGACGTGCTGGCAGTACTGGCAGCCACCCGGGAAGCCCTGGACCGCGCCCGCACCGGCGGCGGCCCCACCTTCATTGAAGCCGTCACCTACCGGATGGGCCCGCACACCACCGCCGATGACCCCACCCGCTACCGCGACGCCGCAGAGCTTGAGGACTGGCGCCGCCGGGACCCGGTCAGCCGGCTCGGAGCGCTCCTGCAAAACGAAGGGGAAGCTGATGACTCTTTCCTCGCGTCCGTGGAGGCCGACGCCGATACCCTCGCCGCCGCGCTCCGCGACGCCTGCCTGACCCTTCCGGACCCCGGCCCGGAAGACGTCTTTGCGCATGTCTACGCAGAACCGAACAGCTGGCTGGACCGGCAGCAGGAGCACTACACGGCTTACCTGGCCATGATGGACGGGCCTGCGGAAGGAGCCACCCGATGAGCAGCATGACCTTCGGCCGCGCAATCACGGCCGGACTGAACGACGCCCTGGCCCAGGACCCCAAGGTGGTGCTGATGGGAGAGGACATCGGCAAGCTCGGCGGAGTCTTCCGGATCACCGACGGGCTGCAGGCCGAGTTCGGCCCCAAGCGGGTGATGGACACCCCGCTGGCCGAATCCGGCATTGTGGGCACCGCCGTCGGCCTGGCCTACCGCGGCTACCGGCCGGTGGTGGAGATCCAGTTCGACGGGTTTATCTACCCCGCCTTCGACCAGATCGTGTCCCAGGTTGCCAAGATGCACTACCGGACCCGCGGAGCGGTGAAACTCCCGCTGACCATCCGGGTGCCCTTCGGCGGCGGAATCGGTTCGCCGGAACACCACTCCGAGTCTCCGGAAGCGTACTTCACGCACACCTCCGGCCTGCGGGTGGTCAGTGTGTCCAACCCCCAGGACGCCTACACGATGATCCGCCAGGCCATTGCCTGTGATGACCCGGTGCTCTATTTCGAACCCAAGCGGCGCTACCACACCAAGGGTGAGGTCCAGCGGACCCTCGACGACGCCCTGCCGATGGGGTCGGCCCGCGTGGCAGCTGCCGGAACCGACGTCACCCTGGTGGCCTACGGGCCGCTGGTGATGACTGCCCTGGACGCAGCCACCGCGGCGGGGGACGAAGGCATCTCCGTGGAAGTGATCGACCTGCGGTCGCTGGCACCGGTGGATTACGCAGCGGTGGAAGCCTCCGTGCGCAAGACCGGCCGGCTGGTTATCACCCATGAAGCAGCACAGTCCGGCGGGCTCGGCGCAGAAATCGCCGCCAGCATCACCGAACGCTGCTTCGACTTCCTGGAGCACGCCCCGGTCCGCGTGACCGGCTTTGATATCCCGTACCCGCCCGCCCGGCTGGAGAAGCACCACCTCCCGGACCTGGACCGGATCCTGGACGGGGTGGACCGGGTCATGCGCCGGTCCAACTCCCTGGAGCAGGCAGCCGTGCTGGAAGGAGCCGGCCGATGATCCGCGAATTCCGGCTCCCGGATCTGGGCGAAGGACTGACTGAATCCGAAATCCTCTCCTGGCGGGTCGCCGAGGGCCAGGCGGTGACGCTGAACCAGGTCATCGCCGATGTCGAAACCGCCAAGGCAGTGGTTGAACTGCCGTCTCCGTTCGAAGGTGTGGTGGCCCGGCTGCACGAGGCCGAAGGCACCGTCGTGGAAGTCGGCTCACCGATCATCAGCTTCGATGTTCCGGACGCAGCTGGTGTGCCCGTTCCGGCAGCGCCGGCGGCCGAAGACGGCGCCCAGCGTCGGCAGCCGACCCTGGTGGGATACGGCGCGGAACCGGACAAGGGGGGACGGCCGGCGCGCCGGCCCCGCCGCGGGTTCGCAGGTGTTCCGGTATCCGCAGCTGCCGCGCCGCCTGCACCAACGCCGGTTCCGGCGGCCGCTGTGCCGGACGTGCCCGCTGTGCCGGACGTGCCCACCGCTCCGGAGGCGCCCGCTGAGCCAAAGGCGCCCATGCTGCAGGACGCTCCGGTCCGGGAACGCCCGCGCTCCACGCCGCCGGTTCGCAAACTCGCCCGTGACCTCGGCATTGACCTGGCTGCGCTGGACGGCACCGGGCCGCAGGGCAGGATCGTGCGCCACGACGTGGAGGCCGCACTGCTGCGCTCTTCCAGCGGGCCTGCCGGAGCACCCCAGGATGTTCAGCCGGTAGTGGCGGACGCACCGCACCTGGGCCAGGGCCGGGAGGAGCGGATTCCGATCGCGGGAATCCGGAAGCACACCGCGGCTGCCATGGTGGCCAGTGCCTTCACGGCGCCGCACGCCACGGTCTTCCTCACCGTGGACGTCACGTCCTCCATGAACCTGCTGGAGAAGCTGCGCAGCCGCAAAGAGTACGACGGCGTCCGGCTGACGCCGCTGGTCCTGGCCGCGAAAGCCGTCTGTCTGGCCCTGCGGCGGCACCCTGAGCTGAATGCACGCTGGGATGAAGCGGCCCGGGAGATCATCCGCTACCGCTACGTGAACCTGGGCATCGCCGCGGCCACTCCGCGGGGATTGATGGTTCCGAACATCAAGGATGCGCAGGATCTTGGCCTGCGCGAGCTTGCCCTGGCGATTTCCGATCTTGCCGGCACCGCGCGGGACGGGCGGACACCGCCGGCAGCCCTGAGCGGAGGCACCGTCTCCATCTCCAATGTGGGTGTGTTCGGAGTGGATGCCGGAACCCCCATCCTCAACCCGGGGGAGGCTGCAATCCTGGCCCTGGGCGCGGTGCGGAAACAGCCGTGGGAGCACGAAGGCGGCATCGCCCTCCGCCAGGTTACGACCCTGAGCCTTTCCTTCGACCACCGGCTGGTGGACGGGGCTGAAGGCGCCGCATTTTTGCGCGACATCGGCGACGTGCTCGCCGAGCCCGCGATGGTCCTGGCGATGGACTGAGGCACCACCGCCGTTAAAGGGCAGCAGGGCCCCTTTCCCGCCGTCCGCGGGTAAGGGGCCCTGCTGCAGTTACGAAGTGCGGCTAGGCCAGCTCGAGTTCGAGCTCGCGCACCACGGCACCGCGGGCGTTGGCAAAGGTCTGTGCCTCACCGATGACCTTGAACCCGTAGCGCTCCAGGATGCGGATGGAGCTCACATTGTCAGCCACGGCGCGCGCCCGAATGGGGCGCTCAGGGAACTCTTCGAGGAAAAGGCCCACGGCCGCCGTCGTAATTCCCTGTCCCCAGCGCGAACGGTCGATCCAGTAGCTGATCTCCGGAATACTGCCGTCGCGGTAGGCGAGGATGGAGCCAACTACGTCGCCGTCGGCAACGATAGTGCGTACGGTGATGCCCGAGTCGCTGAGGATCTGCTGCCAGTGGAGGTCAAAGACACCCCGGTCCGAGGGATTCTTGGCGGCAAAGGCAGCCATATGGTTGGCGCCCGGGTCCAGCTGATGGCTGAAGAACTCATCAACGTCGCCCGGTTCTACGGCACGAAGCTCAATCACAGCAGGTCTTTCTGCTCGGGGGTTTTTCTTAGCCTACTAGGCATTCAGTGCTGCCCACGCCATGCGTTCGAGCAGCGACCGCAGTTTGACGGTCTCGCGGGCAGTGGTTTTGCTCGTCAGGGTGTGGGAAGTGGAGTTGATCAGCCCAAAGACCGCCTGTGCACGGTGGCGCAGCAGCGGCAGCTCGGAATTCGGGTGCAGTGCCGAAATGGCATCCACCCAGACCTCCACGTACTGGCGCTGAAGCTGGCGGACCGTGCGCTCGTCGTCTTCGGGAAGGCTGGCGAGGTCCCGGTCCTGGACCCGGATGACGTTGGGCTGGCGCAGGGCGAAGTCCACTTGGAACTCGATCAGCCCGCTGAGGGCCACCTCAGCCGTGTCAGATTCGGCGACGACGGCGATCCCGCCTTCCAGCAGGTCCTTGCTGACCCCGATCAGGAGGGCGGAAAGTACGGCGGACTTGCCGCTGAAGTGCCGGTACACCGCCGGCCCGCTTACCCCGGCGGCTGCGCCAAGCTCCTCGATGGAGACACCGTTGTAGCCCTTCTCTGCGAAAAGAGCCGCCGCTGCGTCCAGCATCGCCGCACGCCGGGAGGCTTTGGCGGCACTCCTGCCGGTAACTGTGCGCGGTGTGCTCGTCGTGGAGTCCATGCCTGCCTTTCCGGAGTTCTTCTTGGCAACCCTTCCATTGTGGTGGACAGGTCAGTTAATAGCCACTAACCTAATTTGAGTTAGCGGGCATTAACTGACGTCGGTGATCCGGCGCAGCCGCCATAGCCGCTCAACCAAAGGAAGTCGATGGAGACCCTTGCCACAGCGCTGGACCCGGCATCCGCGCAATACGCCGCCAACGAGGCAGCCCAGCGGGTGCTCGCAGAGGAACTGCGCAAACGCCTCGCTGAAACAGCCCAGGGCGGCCCACCCCGCTCCCGGGAGCGGCACACCGCCCGCGGAAAGCTGCTCCCGCGGGAGAGGATCGAGGCCCTGCTCGACGACGGCAGCCCGTTCCTGGAGATCGCACCGCTGGCCGCGAACGGCATGTACGGCGATGAATCCCCGGCTGCCGGACTGATCGCCGGTATTGGCCTGGTCCACGGACGCCACGTCATGGTGCTCTCCAACGACGCGACGGTCAAAGGCGGTACCTACTACCCCATGACGGTGAAGAAGCACCTGCGGGCCCAGGAGATTGCGCTGGAGAACCGGCTCCCCTGTATTTACCTGGTGGACTCCGGTGGAGCGTTCCTGCCGCTGCAGGACGAAGTTTTTCCGGACCGGGAGCACTTTGGCCGGATTTTCTACAACCAGGCGCGCATGTCCGCGGCAAAGATCCCGCAGATCGCGGCCGTGCTGGGCTCCTGCACCGCCGGCGGCGCCTACGTCCCGGCCATGAGTGACGAGACAGTCATTGTCCGCAACCAGGGCACCATTTTCCTGGGCGGGCCGCCGCTGGTGAAGGCTGCCATCGGCGAGGTCGTGACCGCTGAGGAACTGGGCGGCGGCGAACTGCACTCACGCACCTCCGGGGTTACCGACCACCTTGCCGAAAACGACGCGCACGCCCTGGAAATTGTCCGGGACATTGCGGATACATTCCCCGAGCCGCTGCGTGCGTGGGAGCCGGTGCCGGCCATGGAACCGGCAGTGGACCCGGAAGAGCTCTACGCAGCAGTTCCGGCGGACCTGCAGACGCCGTATGACGTCCGGGAGGTCATTGCACGGATCACCGACGGCAGCGAATTCCACGAATTCAAGAAGGAGTACGGCACCACCCTGGTTACCGGCTTCGCCCGACTGCACGGACACCGCGTGGGCATCGTGGCGAACAACGGCGTGCTGTTCAGCGAATCCGCGCAGAAGGGCGCGCACTTCATTGAACTGTGCGACCAGCGCGGCATTCCACTGATCTTCCTGCAGAACATTTCCGGGTTTATGGTCGGGCGCGACTATGAGGCCGGCGGAATCGCCCGGCACGGCGCCAAGATGGTCACGGCCGTCGCCACCTGCCGGGTGCCCAAGCTGACCGTGGTGATCGGTGGATCCTTCGGCGCCGGGAACTACTCCATGTGCGGGCGGGCCTACTCGCCGCGCTTCCTGTGGATGTGGCCTGCCGCGCGGATCTCCGTGATGGGCGGAAACCAGGCCGCCGCCGTCCTGGCCACCGTGCGCCGCGACGGGCTCGAAGCCCGGGGCGAGGAATGGAGCACGGAGGACGAAGCAGCCTTCCGCGAACCCATCCGGCAGGACTACGAGTCGCAGGGCAGCCCCTACTACTCCACGGCCCGGCTCTGGGATGACGGGATCATCGATCCCCGGGACACCCGCACCGTGCTGGGCCTGGCCCTGGACGTCTGCGCCAACGCCCCGCTTCCCGAAACTTCCTTCGGCCTCTTCCGGATGTGAGCGAATGACTATGACGACTGTTCTGGTGGCCAACCGCGGCGAAATAGCCTGCCGCGTGATCCGCACCCTGAAACGCCTGGGACTTCGGAGCGTAGCTGTGTACAGCGACGACGACGCCGGCGCCCGGCACGTGCGCGAAGCTGACACGGCACTGCGGCTGGGGCCGGCGGACCCGCGGCGGAGCTACCTCGACGCCGACGCCGTGCTTGCTGCCTGCCTGGCCTCCGGCGCGCAGGCAGTGCACCCGGGCTACGGGTTCCTCAGCGAAAACGCCTCCTTCGCCCGCCTGCTGGGAGAACACGGCATTGCCTTCATCGGTCCCGGCATAAAGGCGCTGGAACTGATGGGGGACAAGATCCAGTCCAAGAACCATGTGGCCGGCTACGGGGTGCCGGTGATCCCCGGCATCGCCGAACCCGGACTGAGCGACGCAGACCTGACGGCGGCAGCAGAAGGCGTGGGGTACCCGCTGCTGATCAAACCTTCCGCCGGCGGCGGCGGCAAGGGAATGCAGGTTGTCACGGATCCCGCCGGCCTGCCCGGTGCCCTCGCCTCCGCCCGGCGGGTGGCGGCGTCGGCCTTTGGCGACGACACCCTGTTCCTGGAGCGGCTGGTCTCTGCGCCGCGGCACATCGAGGTCCAGGTCCTCGCGGACAGCCACGGAAACGTCATTCACCTGGGCGAACGTGAATGTTCCCTGCAGCGCCGGCACCAGAAGGTCATCGAGGAAGCGCCGTCGGTCCTGCTCGACGCCGCTACCCGGGAACGGATCGGCGCCGCAGCCTGCGAGGCCGCACGCTCCGTGGACTACACCGGAGCAGGGACCGTCGAGTTCCTGGTCTCCGGCGAAGCACCCGATGAGTTCTTCTTTATGGAAATGAACACCCGCCTGCAGGTGGAGCATCCCGTGACTGAAATGGTCACCGGCATCGACCTGGTGGAATGGCAGGTCCGGATCGCCGCCGGCGAAGCGCTGGACTTCTCCCAGGACGAAGTGCGGCTGCACGGCCATGCCGTGGAAGCACGGGTCTACGCCGAAGATCCGGCCGGCGGGTTCCTGCCCACCGCCGGCCGCGTGGAGATCCTGCAGGAAGCTGAAGGGGACGGAATCCGCACGGACTCCGGCCTGCTGGCCGGACAGAAGGTCTCCTCCAGCTACGATCCGATGCTGGCAAAGGTCATTGCGTGGGGTGCGGACCGCCGGCAGGCGCTGCAGCGGCTGGACACCGCACTGGCAGAGACCGTGATCCTTGGCATCGGCACCAACATTGAGTACCTCCGCCTCCTGCTGGCAGATCCTGCCGTGCAGGCCGGGGAACTGGACACCACGCTGATTGAGCGGCGCCTGCCTGAACTTGCCTTCCAGGAACCCGGGGACCCGGAGCTCGCCGCCGCTGCACTGCTGCGGCTCGCAGCGCTGCAGGGACAGCTGCCCGGACAGCGGGGAACCGGCGCGGCGAACCCGCCGCCGTGGGGCAGGGCAGACGGCTGGCGGATCGGCGGACGCCGACCGCTGACCGTAACCGTTGACGCCGCCGGCACCGCCCGCTCCGTGGAAGTCCTGGGCACGCCGCAGCAAGCCCGGGTGAGCATAGCCGGCAGGGACGCCGGCACCGCCGGCCTGGACGTCGACGGAAGCCGGCTGCGGCTGGTGCTGAACGGCGTCGTGCATTCCCTGCACTTCTGCGTTACCGAAGCAGACGCTGCAGTGCCGGTGCTCTGGACCTCCAGGGACGGGTACACCGCGGCGCTGGAACTGCCCGGCCGCCGGGAAACGCTGCGCCGCGCGCTTGCTGCAGCCGGACGAACCGAAGGAGCAGCGGATCCGGTGCTGCGCTCGCCGATGCCCGGCACCGTGGTGACCGTGGCGGCAGCGGACGGAGACACCGTCGAGGCAGGCCAGGTGCTGCTCGGTGTGGAAGCCATGAAGATGGAGCACCAGCTCACCGCCCCCGTCGCCGGACGAGTATCGATCACCCTCCGGCCGGGGGACCTGGTCAAGGCCGGCCAGGTCCTGGCCACAGTCGTTCCCCGAGAAACAGATCCCGGAACCCCAACCCAAGGAGCAGGCAATGCCGAGCTTTGAACTCAGTGAAGAACACCAGGTCCTTTCGGACACCGTCCGGGAATTCGCCGAGGAAGTCGTTGCCCCGGTAGCCGCCCAGCACGACGCCGAACACTCCTTCCCCTACAAAGTGGTGGAACAAATGGGGGAGATGGGCCTGTTCGGCCTGCCCTTCCCGGAGGAATACGGCGGAATGGGCGGAGACTACTTTGCCCTCGCCCTGGCCTTGGAGCAGCTGGCACGGGTGGACCAGTCCGTGGCCATCACCCTGGAAGCCGGCGTCTCCCTTGGCGCCATGCCGATCTACCGGTTCGGCACCGAAGAGCAGAAGCAGCGCTGGCTGCCGCCGCTGGCGCAGGGTGCTGCGCTCGCAGGATTCGGCCTGACCGAGAGCGAGGCAGGCTCCGATGCCGGCGGCACCCGGACCACCGCCCGGCTTGAGGACGGGCAGTGGGTGATCAACGGCAGCAAGGAATTCATCACCAACTCCGGCACTGACATCACCTCGCTGGTGACGGTCACCGCCGTCACGGGTACCACGCAGAACCCGGACGGCAGCGTGCGCAAGCAGATCTCCACCATCATTGTTCCCTCCGGGACCCCCGGCTTCACCGTGGAGAAGGCCTACAACAAGGTGGGCTGGAACGCTTCGGACACACATCCGCTGACTCTTGCCGACGCCCGCGTGCCGCAGGAGAACCTGCTGGGTGCCGAAGGCCGCGGCTTCGCGAACTTCCTGCAGATCCTGGACGAAGGCCGCATCGCGATTGCTGCGCTGGCTACCGGTGCTGCGCAGGGCTGCGTGGACGAGGCACTGCGCTACGCCAACGAGCGAACCGCGTTCGGCACAACGATCGGCAGCAACCAGTCCATCGCCTTCAAGATTGCCCGGATGCAGACCCGTGCGCACAACGCCCGGCTTGCCTACTACGACGCCGCGGCGCGGATGCTGGCCGGGAAGCCGTTCAAGGTCCAGGCCGCCATGGCAAAGCTCGTGGCCGGAGAAGCTGCGATGGACAACGCGAGGGATGCAACCCAGGTCTTTGGCGGCTACGGTTTCATCAACGAATTCCCGGTGGCGCGGCATTACCGGGACTCGAAGATCCTGGAAATCGGGGAAGGTACCACCGAAGTCCAGCTCATGCTCATTGCCCGCGAACTGGGGCTTTAGGGCGGAACAGGGTTAGTCAACGGCGATTAACGAACGGACACCACCATGATTGACAAGACAGTGGCCACGGCCGAAGAAGCTGTGGCAGACATCCCCAGCGGAGCCTCCCTGGCCGTAGGCGGGTTCGGGCTCTGCGGTATCCCGGAAGTGCTCATCTCCGCCCTGCATGCCCAGGGCGCGGATGAACTCGAAACGGTCTCCAACAACTGCGGCGTGGATGACTGGGGACTCGGGCTGCTGCTGGCCGACCACCGTATCCGCCGCACCGTCAGCTCCTACGTGGGGGAGAACAAGGAGTTCGCCCGCCAGTTCCTCGCCGGCGAACTCGAAGTGGTCCTCACCCCGCAGGGAACCCTGGCGGAGAAGCTGCGTGCCGGCGGTGCCGGCATCCCGGCCTTTTATACGGCATCAGGTGTTGGAACGCAGGTCAGTGAGGGCGGACTGCCGCAGAAGTACGACGCCGAGGGCACAGTGGCGAAGGCATCGGAACCAAAGGAGGTGCGCAGCTTCGGCGGCCGGGATTTTGTGCTGGAAGAATCCCTCACCCCCGACTACGCACTCGTCCACGCCTGGAAGGGCGACCGGCACGGAAACCTGGTGTTCCATGCCTCCGCCATGAACTTCAATCCGCTCTGTGCCATGGCCGGCGGAATCACCATTGCCGAGGTGGAGGAACTCGTGGAGCCCGGGGAACTTGATCCCGGGGAAGTCCACGTTCCGGGCATTTTCGTCCAGCGGGTGGTGCATACCGGCCCGGGGGAGAAGCGCATCGAGAAGCGGACCGTCGCGGCACAGAACCCGGTTCGCGGGACCAGCAGCACCGGAGCCAAGGAGGCAATGTAATGGCACTGACCCGCAGCGAACTGGCTGCCCGTGTGGCCCGGGAACTTCAAAACGGCGAGTACGTGAACCTGGGTATCGGCATGCCCACCCTGATCCCGAACTTCATTCCCGAAGGCGTGGAAGTGGTGCTGCACTCGGAAAACGGGATTCTCGGCGTCGGCCCCTATCCGGAAGAAGCGGCACTGGACCCGGACCTGATCAACGCCGGCAAGGAAACCGTCACGGTCAACCGCGGGGCAGCGTTCTTCGACTCTGCGCAGTCCTTTGGCATGATCCGCGGAGGCCACGTGGACGTGGCGGTGCTGGGCGCCATGGAAGTGGCGGCGAACGGGGACCTGGCCAACTGGATGATTCCCGGAAAGATGGTCAAGGGCATGGGCGGAGCCATGGACCTGGTCTTCGGTGCCAAGCGCGTGATCGTGATGATGGAGCATGTGGACCGCGCCGGCCGGCCGAAGATCCTCCAGGAGTGCTCCCTTCCGCTGACCGGCCGGGGCTGCGTGAACCTGATCGTCACGGACCTGGCAGTGATCGAGGTGGGACCGGAGGGCCTGGTCCTGCGCGAAACCGCTCCCGGCGTTCCCATCGAGGACGTGGTGGCCGCCACCGGAGCGCCGCTGGAGGTGGCCCTTGGTGTCTGAGGCAACCGGCGGAACCGCTTCCGGGGAAACCGCCGCGGGCAGGGTGGTGGTGCAGCGCGGACTCTTCTTTGACGAACTCGAGCCGGGAACGGTGTACGCGCACCGGCCCGGCCGCACCCTTACCGTGGCGGACAACGTGCTGTTCAGCACCCTGACCATGAACACCCAGCCGCTGCACCTGGACGCTGCCTACAGCGCCGGCCAGCCCTACGGACAGCGGCTGGTCAACTCAATGCTGACGCTGGCGGTGATGGTGGGCCAGTCGGTCAGCCAGCTGACCCAGGGAACCCTGGTGGCCCAGCTGGGCCTGACCGACATCGAGTTTCCACATCCGCTCTTCCACGGAGACACCCTCTATTCCCAGACACGGGTAGCCGCCAAGCGGCTCTCCGGATCCCGGCCGGGGCAGGGGATCGTCACACTGGAGCACACCGGCCACAACCAGGACGGCACCGTCGTGGCCACGTTCTCCCGAACTGCGCTGATGTGGACCTCCGGGGGTTTTCCGCCCGCGGGTAACGCCGGGTAACCGGCTGCACCGGCCCGGTACCGCCGGGCTACGGTTGAATCCAGCGACGAACACCTGAGCGGAACTGCTGCTCCCGTTTCCCGGTTCTGCAGGACATAATCGAACACTTTTCATCATGCGCGAACTGAAAACGCACGCTGTGAAAACTCTCTGTTACGCGGAGGTAAATTAACGCCTCTTTGCTCCGATCTCGCCAAATGTGGGTATTAGATTCCTACATATCGAGAATTAGTGGCAGAGAGGCAGTGCGCAATGCAGATTCCTTTGACTCAGGCATCCCGGGCCGGACTTGAATTCCTGGGTGCTACCCAGTCCTACGCCGGGGGTGTGCTGCAGACCCGTGCTGCCGCCGAGTACCGGGAAGCCGAGCCGAATCCCCCTGTGCCGATTATGGAACGCAAGGCGTCCGTGGAGCACCACCTCGCTGACAGTGCGGCCTGGGCCTTCGACCGGTTCCTGACCCGCTGGGTGGCGGAGGAAGCCTACGTCCGGGCACTGCCCGCGGCGGAAACCGCCCGGGAAGAGATCATCGGATGGGTCGAATCGCGCACCCCTGCCGGCACCCTCACCCTCAACCCCGGATTCGAGGCGCCGGAGTACTGGGAGAACGGTTTCCACCTGGCACCGGGCGGCTGGGACGGCCACGAGCTGATGGGCCCGGCCATCCACGAACTGGTTTTCGGGTACATCCTGCGCCCGGGCGGCGTCGGTGCCGTCCGGCATGACGAGAACCTCAATGACCAGCGGCACGTCAGCGCGCGCTGCGCACCGCGGGAACGCTACGAACGGATCATCGAACTGGGTGCCGGCACCGGCCGGTTCACCACGGCCCTGGCCCGCACCTACCCCGAGGCGCACATCACCGCCGTCGAGCTCTCCGCCAGCTCACTGAAGTACGCCCATGCACTCTCTTCCGATGCAGGGCTGGCCGTGGACTGGTACCAGGCACCGGCGGAAGAAACCCGGCTCGAATCCGGGCAGGCGGACCTGGTGACTGCCTACACCCTGATGCATGAGGTTCCCACCGAATCCAACCAGCAGATCCTGCATGAGGCATTCCGCCTGCTGGCGCCGGGCGGAGACCTGATGATCTGTGAGGTCGCACCGTATGAGGAACACGATGCCTTCCGTGCCGTAATCCTCGACTGGGAAACCGAAAACCGCGGCGAGCCCTACTGGCGCGACGCCCTCACCATGGACCTGCCGGGCATGCTGCGCACCGCCGGTTTCACGGACATCCGGTCCTTCGGCGCCACCGAACGCAAATACCCCTGGATCACCCTGGCCAGCAAACCGCTGGCCTGACCCCGACGACCGACTTCACGACTTCAGCAAAGGACACAAACATGGCCGGTGGAGATGTACCCAACCGCCCCACCTACCTGGGTGAGCGCCGCCTCGACGACGTTGCCCGGATGGTCTTCGAACTCACCAGCGAACTCTGGATCCTCAAGGACCGCGTGCTGGTCCTGGAAGACCAGCTGCAGCGCTCCGGCGCCCTGGCTGCCGGGGCAGTCGACGCGGCGGTTCCGGACGAGGACCTGGCCGAACGGCTCACGGCCGAACGCCGCCGCCTGGCTGCCCGGGTCTACGGCGCCGTGCTGGACTCCGACGATCGGGTCGCCGCAGCCCTGAGCTAAAGCAGCCAAGGCGCTGCCGCACCACCCCATTTCCTGTCTTTATCCTCCCTGCCCTGCCATTCCCTGCCCAAAAACCGTCCGTGGGCTCCATGCGGACCTCCCCAACGCGAGAGAGAAGAACCATGAACAAACCTTGGTCCCGCCGCCTTTATGCCGGAACAGCCCTGAGCCTTGCCGGCGTCCTGGCCGTCAGCGCATGCGGGAATTCAGCATCCTCCGAACAGGCTGCGGCCGACTCGGTTTCCGTCGGCTCGATCGTCAGCACCAGTGCGATCAACCCGCTGATGTCCTACTACGGCACCTGGCTGCTGGCCGCCTACGAACCGCTGGTCACCGTGGATCCCACCACCGGCGAGGGACAGCCGAGCCTGGCCGAAAGCTGGGAACTGGCCGAAGACGAACTCACCTGGACCTTCAAGCTGCGCGAAGGCGTCACCTTCCACGACGGCAGTGAGTTCACGGCCGAGGACGTCGTGTTCTCCCTCACGACCATTCAGGAAAAGGGCTACCAGCCCGCGACCTACCTCACCCAGGTCGAATCCGTGACGGCGGTGGGAGACTACGAGGTGCAGATCGTCACCAGCGAACCCACCCCGCTGCTGCTCTCACAGCTGAGCCTGGCCTACATTGCGCCGTCGGACGCCTGGACCGAAGAAGGCTTCAACAGCACCGGGGCCGGCACCGGCCCCTACGAAATCACCGGGTTCGACGCCGGCCAGAGCATCACCCTGACCGCCAACGACGATTACTGGGGCGAAGCACCGGCAACGCCGAACGTCACGCTGCGCACCTTCTCCGACCAGACCTCCCTGCAGTCCGCCTTCGAAGCCGGGGAAGTGGACATTGCCCACCAGCTGGGCCCCAACGCCATTCAGGTCCTGGGCAGCAACTACAACGTCTCCACCGAATGGGGCGGCAGCCTGAACTTCTTCCAGTTCAATGCCGACAAGGGCGCCTTTGCGAACCCTGAGCTGCGCCGCGCAGCGAACCTGGCGGTCGACGCCGAGGCGCTGACCGCGTCCATGACCGCCGGTGCGGGGGAGATCGAGGACGGCCAGCTCGCCCTCGAAGGCGTGGCCGGCTACTCGCCGGACATCACGCGCCCGGAGTTCGATCCGGAAGAAGCGAAGAAGATCGTTGAAGCCGAAGGCGCGACCGGCACCGAAATCACCATCACCGGGCAGTCCAGCCAGAACAAGAACCTCTACGAGGCCATGGGCCAGATGCTGGAGGCAGCCGGGTTCAAGGTGAAGCTCAACCTGGTGGAAATCGCAGACTGGGTAGTCCAGGCCCGCGGCACCACCGACGCGGACATCCTCTACCGCGGGCTCTCCTTCAACGGCATCTATGACATTGACCGGGGCTTCACCACCATCTCCCGCATGAACTCCTCCGAGGAGTGGGCCGCCCTCTACGATGCGACCCGCAACGAGATGGACAAGGAAACCCGCGAAGAGCTGCTCATCGAAGCCAGCGAATACGTCAACGAACAGAACCTGGCGCTGTGGACCTTCGCCGCTCCGGCGGTCGGCGCCGTGCAGGACGGCGTCGAGGGCGTGGACTTCTCCACCGGCCTCTCGCTGCACCTCACCGACGTCACCAAGACCAGCTAGCCAGCGCCCGCCCCACACCGCAGAACCCCGTACGGAAGGACACACCCCATGGCAGCTCCCTCAGCCACCCTGACCGCCCAGGAGCAGATCCGCATCGACCAGCGCGGCCGGTCCGAGCTGGCCTTCCTCAGGCAGATGCGGGGGGCCCTGCTGCCGCTCCGTCAGGACGTCCGTGCCGCTCTCGCAGCGGCGGGCGGCCGGGGGGGGGAGTCCGGGGCAGACATCGCGGAACTGCGAAACGCTGCAGCACCCGTCCTGTCGGGTCTTCCGGAACAGCGCGTTGTCGGTTCGGTGCTGCGCTGGTGCCGGGACCAGACCACCCCGCGCGCCGTCGCAGCCTTTGAACGCTCCCGCGCAGACCTCGAACCGCTGGCTTCGGTTCCCGCTGGTTTGGTGGAAGACCTGCTTGGCGAGGACGTGCCGCGCTACTGGGACTACGAGTTCCACGGGACCGCCGGCGGGTGGGACGGCCACGAACACATGGGGTTCATCCACTTTGAACTGGTCTACAAGTACCTGCTGATGGCCGCCTACGGCAACAACATCTTTGCGCTGCGCAAGCAGGTGGCAGAAGCCGCCCCGCGCAGCGGCTACCGGCGAATTCTGGACCTGGGCGCCGGCACCGGCCAGTACACCATGATGCTGGCCGAAGCCTACCCCGAGGCGGAGATCACCGCCCTGGATCCCTCCCGCACCTCGCTGAACTACGCCAAGCGCCGCTCGCTGGACGCCGGACTGGCTTGGCGCTGCGTACGCTCGCTGGCGGAAAAGACCGGACTGCCGGATGCCTCCTTTGACCTGGTAACCTCCTTCATCCTGCTCCACGAGGTTCCCCCGCACATTACCCGCGCCATCCTGGCCGAGTCCTTCCGGCTGCTGGAGCCCGGCGGGGAAATCCACTTCTCCGACGTGACGCCGTACCGGGCCTGCGACCCCTACAAGGCGTGGAACGATGACTGGGACGCCGAGCACGGCAATGAACCGTGGTGGCGCACCGCGGCCACGGCACAGCTGAGTGAGTGGGCGGAAGCAGCAGGCTTCGTGGACGTCACCGAAGGCGCCCTGACACCGGATGGTGTCTACCCGTGGATCCTCACCGCCCGCAAGCCGCTGGAGAGCGCATGAGCACCGCGGCTCCCGCCCTGCCCGCAGCGCAGGCACCCCTGCCGGTGGCCGGGGGCGGAAACGGCATTTCCCTGAAGGGCGTCAGTGTCCACCTGCCCACCGCGTCCGGCGAGCTGCAGATCCTGCGCAACGTGGACATTGACGTCCCAGCCGGGAAAATCGTCGCCCTCGCCGGCGAATCCGGTTCAGGGAAGTCGACGGCGATGCTCGCCATGGTCCGGCTGCTTCCCTGGGGCGCACGCGTCGGCGGGGAACTGCGTGTCGGCCCGCACGAAGTCACCGGCATGAGCCCGGCGCAGATGCGCTCTTTCCGTGCCAGCTACGCCCGGGTCATCTTCCAGGATCCATGGAGCGCACTGCACGCCATGCACTCGATCGGCGGGCAGCTCGTTGAATCCGCCCGCTCGGCAGATCCGGCCCTGTCCAAGGCTGCCGCCTGGGAACTGTCCGTGGCCATGCTCGCACGGGTCGGCATCCCCGACCCGGAAGCCAGGATGCGCTCCTACCCGCACCAGGTTTCCGGCGGGCAGCTGCAGCGCATAGTGATCGCCATGGCCCTGGTGGCCCGGCCCCGGGTGCTGCTCTGCGACGAACCCACCACCGCCCTGGACGTCACCACCCAGGAGCAGATCCTTGAACTCCTGCGCGAACTCAACCGGGAAATGGGCCTGACCATCGTGATTGCCACCCACGACCTGGACGTCATTGACGGCCTGGCGGATCACCTGGTGGTGATGTACGGCGGAACAGTGATGGAACAGGGGCCCATGAAGGAAGTGATGGGCAACCCGCAGCACCCCTACACCTGGGCGCTGCTGCAGGCCCAGCCCAAACGCCAGGGCGGGGAGCGGCTGCTCACCATCCCCGGACGTCCTCCGGCCCTGGACGATCTTCCTCCCGGCTGCGCCTTCGCACCGCGTTGTGCCTCCGCCGCTCCGGAATGCTCCGCGGCGGTGCCCGGGCTGCTTTCCATCACGGTTCCGGAACACCGCACAGCCTGCGTCCGCGTCCAGCAGGCGCCCCGCGAAGCATCCGTCCAGAAAGGTACCGAATGAACCCGGAAACCGCGCACGGCCCGGAGGCCGTCCTGCAGATCATGTCCCTGGAGCAGCACTTCAAAGGCGCCAGGGGCAGCAAGGTGGTTGCCGTGGACGATGTCTCCCTGTCCGTCCTCCAGGGAGAGACGGTCGGCGTCGTGGGTGAATCCGGCTCCGGCAAGACCACCCTTGGCCGGGCTGCGCTGCGGCTCTACGAACCCACCGCCGGGCGGATCTATTTTGAAGGCGAGGACGTGACGCGGCTGCGCGGGCGCCGCCTGACCCAGCACCTCCGCCGCCGCTCGGCAATGATCTTCCAGAACGCGGGCACGGCCCTGAACCCCTCCAGGCGGCTGGGCGAGTCACTGGCCGAGCCCCTGGAAGTCCACCGCGTCGGCAACGCACGATCCCGTGCCGCCAAGGTGGAAGAAGCGCTGGAAAGCGTGGGAATCGATCCGGCCTGGTCACTGCGCTATCCGCGCCAGCTCTCCGGCGGACAGCGCCAGCGGGTTGGTGTACTGCGGGCCCTGATGCTTGATCCCAGCTTGATCGTGGCCGACGAACCCACAGCCGCCCTGGACGTATCGGTCCAGGCCCAGGTGGTGAACCTGCTCCGCGATATCCAGACCGAACGCGGCATTTCCTACCTGTTCATCAGCCACGATCTGGAGCTGGTGCGCTACATCAGCTCCAAGGTCCTGGTCCTCTATCTTGGCCGGGTTGTCGAGTACGGCACAGCGGAGCAGATCTTTGCCGCTCCGCGCCACCCGTATACGGTCTCCCTGGTCTCCATGGGACGCGCCCCGGAACACCGCCTGGTGCCCAGGGGAGATATCCCCTCGCCGTCGCAGGTCCCGTCCGGCTGTGCCTTCAGCACCCGCTGCCCGCTGGTCACCGACCTCTGCCGGATTTCACGGCCGGTGCTTACCAACGACGGCACCGGACGCATGGTGGCCTGCCACCGGGCAGGCGAGCTCGCTGTGCCCGGCCAGGAAACCGTGGCCCCGGCCATTCCCCATCCGCTGGCCCACGTACCAGATTTCTCCCTGAACCGCCCTGCGCCGGTTCCGGTCCCCTCAGGAGGTAAGTAATGCCCGGTTTCGCTGTTGAAAATGCCAAGTACCTGGATCCCGCCCAGGACATGGATGCCCTGATGGGCATGATCCTGGAACTGGCCTCCGAGGTTTCCGTGCTGCGCGACCGCCAGGCAGTGACTGAAACACTGCTGGCCGAACTCACCGGACTCCGCCGCGAGGACATTGACACCGCTCTTCCCGGCCCTGAGCTCCAGGCCGAACTTGAGCAGGCCGGCAAGGCCTTCACCGGACGGCTGATCGCCGCGGCGCGCGGCGCGGGAGCGACGCTGCCGTGAGCGCTGCAACCCTGCCCCGCACGGGTGCCGCTGCGCCCCGGCTCCGCTCCGGAAAAGTCCGCGGCATTGCCCTCTACCTGCTGAAACGGGCCGGACTGCTCGCCTTTGTGCTCTGGGGTGTTGTGTCCTTCCTGTTCGTACTGGCCCGCATGTCCGGAGACCCCGCCGTCCTGTTCTCCGAACCCGACGCCAGCGAGGAACAGATCCAGCTGACCCGGGAGCGTTTCGGCCTGGACAAGCCGCTGCATGAGCAGTACTTCTCTGCCCTCGCCGGTGCACTCCGCCTGGACTTCGGCACCTCCTACACCTTCGGGATCGACGCCGCGGCCCTGGTCGCCGAGCGTATGGCGCTGACCCTGCAGGTGCTGCTCCCGGGCCTGGTGATCGGCGTCGGCGTGGCCTTCGTCGTCGGGATCTATGCGGCGCTGAAGCGTTCCAAGGCGCGTTCGAGGGTGCTGATGTCAGCAGCGTTCCTGCTGGACGGGATTCCCTACTTCTTCCTCGCCCTGCTCCTGGTGCTTGTTTTCTCCCTGACCTGGCGGCTGCTGCCTGCCACCGGCAGCGGAACGCTTGCCCACACGGTGCTTCCGGTTGCCGTGCTGGCACTGAGCTCGGTGGCCACCCTGTCCCGGCTGGTCCGCGGCCAGTTCCTGGACGTGCTGGGGGAGGGGCACATCCAGATGGCACGGTCCAAGGGCATCTCCCCGGCGCGGGTCCTCTTCCGCCATGCCATGCCCACCGCGCTGCCTCCGCTGGTCTCCTTCGTGGGACTGCTGTTCTCGATCTCCTTCGGTTCCCTGGTGGTGCTGGAGCCGATCTTCAACTACGGCGGGCTCGGCGCGCTGCTGGTCCGCAGCGTCACCACCCGTGACTTCCCAGTGGTGCAGGCCGGCGTTTTCGCGATCGCTGCGCTGATCACCGTGATCAACCTGGCCATCGACGCGATCGTGACGCTGATGGATCCCCGACTTCGAACGAAGGTCGCGAAATGACAGTTATGACCCCGCCGCCGGCCGCAGCGGCAGCAGCACCGGTCTCCGCCGAGGGCAAGCCCCGGCCGAAGGCGCCGTCCCGCTTCCGGGAAGTGACCTCCGCCGTGTTTTCCGGCTGGGCTGCACGGATTTCCGGGGCTGCCCTGCTGCTGCTGGCCTGCTGCGCCCTCTTCGCGGATTTCCTGGCCCCGTTCGATCCCCGGGAACAGGACCTGCTGCGCATCAACCTGGCCCCGGCCTGGCTGGGCGGGCCGCAGGAACACCTGCTGGGCACTGATGCACTGGGCCGGGACATTGCCTCCCGCTTGCTCTACGGGCTGCGGCTGTCCCTGGTCATCGGGCTCTCGGCAGCCACCATTGCGGCCTGCCTCGGCCTGCTGCTGGGTGTACTCGCCGGCTACTACGAAAAGGTGCTCGGCACGGTACTGCTCCGGCTCGCGGACGTGCAGCTGGCCCTGCCGTTCGCAGCCGTGGGAATCGCGCTCTCCGCCGTCGTGGGATCGGGGGCGGTGATGCTGATCGTCTTCCTGGGCTACTGGGGCTGGACCACGTTCTCCCGCGTCATCGTTTCCACCGTCGCCCAGGTGCGGAGGGTCGACTACGTGACCGCCGCCCGGACCTACGGGGCCTCAGCGCCGCGGATCATGTTCCGCCACGTCCTGCCCTCGGTGATCAGTCCGGTGGTGGTGCTGTGGACCAACATGGCCGGCATCCTGACCCTGGCCGAGTCCGGGCTCTCCCTGCTGGGACTGGGCGTGCAGCCCCCGGAGTTCACGCTTGGCTCCATGCTGGCGGACGGACAGACCGACCTGCGGCTGGCACCCTGGGCGGCCATCGCCCCCGGCGCCGTGCTGATGGTCATCCTCCTGACGTTCAACACGTTCGGTGACTCGCTGCGCGATGCCCTGACCCCGGGCAGCCCGAAGTCCAAGCACGACCCCGAACTCAGCTGAACGCCCGGTCCCGCCGCCGAAAAAGGGCACCTGTCCACACTCCGGAGCGGACAGGTGCCCTTTGCTGCGCCCGGAAACTAGCCGACGACGGCGAGGGCGTCGGTGATCTGCCGCGCGGCATCGACGATGCGTGCCTGGATCCGTGCCCGGTCAGCGTCCTGGAGCCGGTAAACCGGCCCGGCAGTGCCCAGCGCCAGGACCTCGCCGCCCGGTGCGTGCACGGCTGCCGCGCAGCCCCAGATCTGCGGGTCGATCTCTTCAAAACTCTCGGTGTGCCCCGTCCGCGCCAGCTCGTCCAGGGCCTCGGGGGAGAGCAGGGCACGGTGTGCGTCGGAGGCCACCTGGGCCTGCACGGAGGCAACATAGCGCTCCCGCTCCCCGCGCGGCATGTAAGCCAGCAGGGTGCGCGGAATCGACCCGGAATGCAGGGACATGGCCTGGCCCCGGCGGAACTGGAGCCGCACTGCCTGCTGGGACTCCACCCGCTCCACGCAGTACGCGTAGTCCCCGGCCCGGCGGGCAATCAGCACCGTTTCACCGACCTCGTCCCGCAGCCGTGCCATGACCGGCACGGCGATGTCCACAATGTCCGTCCGGCTCGCCGTGTGCGCCGCCGCAAGGTCAAGGACGCGGGCCGTGACCCGGTAGGCGCTGTCCGTCGCAGATTCAAGGAAACCTTCCTCCCGCAGCAGCCCCACATAGCGGTAGGCGGTCGACGTCGTCAGGCCCAGTTCCTGCGCCAGCTCAGCGACCGTCCAGGTTGGCCGGGCGCCGGTAAAGAGGCCCAGCACGCTGATGGTCTTCCGGCCGGTTTCGGCTCCGCTGGTGCCTTTGGCACGGGTGTTCGGGGTCATCCCTTGTCCTTGTGGGTTGGTTGGAAGAACGCACGGCCGCAGGATTTTGCGGCCACTGGTGTGCCATCCTATGGGAATTTCAGTCCCAGCAAATGTTAAATGCTTGTTTCGCTTCCGGTTCTGCGTTGACGCGGTCCCTTCGGGCTAACTAGCGTTATTCCCAGTTGATAGGAATCTATTCCCAGAATATGGAAATCATACGTTTGGGCGTAGCTGAGGAAAGGAAGCCCCGTGGCGAATATTCGCTTTGGCACCGCCCAGTTCTTTTCGGGTACGGATACCGCGGCCAACCTGCAGCTGTGCATCGGCTGGATGCGCCGCGCCGCCGAAGCCGGCGTGCAGCTGCTGGTACTGCCGGAAAACGCCAACCGGGTCCGTGACTTCAGCACCCGCGAGGGTGCCTGGGAGCATGCCGAAGATCTCGACGGCGCCTTCGTCACCGGCCTGCGCGCCGCCTGCGCCGAGCTGGGAATCTGGGTCGCCGCAGGCGTGGACCTGCGCGGGGACAACGCCCCCGACGTCTACATCGGCCAGATCCTGATCGACGCGGACGGCGCAGTCGTCAAGGTGCACCGCAAGCACATTTTCTGGGACTACGAATACACGCTCTTTGTTCCCGGCACCGAGCCGGTCACCGCCGTCGACACCGAACTGGGCCGCCTGGGCCTGCTGATGTGCGCCGACGGGATTGTGCCGGAGGTGCCCCGGCTGCTGGCGCTGGACGGCGCGCAGGTGCTGCTGAACTCCCTGAACAGCCGCGGACCGGACGAACACCGCCTGCACGTCCCGCAGCGCGCCATGGAAAACCGTGTCTGGCACGTCTCCTCCAACACGGTGGGCGGCCCGGCGGACGCCTATCCCTGGATGGGCGGATCGCAGATCGTCTCACCGGGGGGAACCGTACTGGCCTCGGCAGGGGAAACAGCTGAGGAGCTCGTGTGGGCGGACCTTGACCCGGCAGCTGCGGATGACAAGACGGACCCGCAGCGCGGGGACATTTTCGCCGCCCGCCGCCCTGAGCTTTACGACGATCTGCTCCTCCCGGTGGCAGAAGTTCCGGCAGCGGCCATGTACGGCCCGGCCGGGGACATGCCCTCCAAACTGATCACCGTTGCCCCGCTGCAGGTTTCCTGGTTCCACAACCGGGACTGGACCCTCACCCGGGCGCTGGGACAGATCGCCTACGCCGGCACCCGCGCCGTGACCCTGGGAGTGCTGCCGGAGCTGTTCTGCTTCCAGCCCGGCGAGGTGGCAGCAGACCCGCAGGCCGCAGCACAGTTCAGCGCCGCGGCCCTGGAACAGATCCAGGCCGCAGCCGAGCAGGCCCGCCTGTACGTCGCGGTGAACCTGGTGGAAGAAGAAGACGGCGCCTACTTCAACACCACCTGGCTGGTGGATTCCTCCGGGAACCTGTGCGCGAGTTACCGCAAGACCCATCTGGAAGCTTCGGAGACCTGGGCCACGCCGGGCTCGGACCTCACCGTCGCGCACACCGGCATTGGCCGGATCGGCTTTATGACCGGAGGAGAGGTCTGGTACCCCGAGACCGCCCGCGTCCTTACCCTGCGCGGCGCGGAATTGATCGTCCACCCCACCGGCTGGGACCGGCCCGAGGCAGCCAAGGTCGCCGCGGTGCAGCGGACCGAGGAAAACCGGGTCCACCTGGTCTCCGCAGCCCGGCTTGATTCCGCCGGTGAACTGGGCAGCCAGGTGGTTGAATCCGATGAGTTCGTTCCGGGCCAGCCGATTGCCCTGATGCGGTACCCCACCGCCTGGACCTGCCGCGGCGGGTTCGAGGAGCAGATGAAGGTGGAGCTTGACCTGCGCGGCTCGCATTCCAAGGTCCAGGGGTTCCACCTGGACCCGGTGGCCACCCGGCAGCCCTTTATCTACCAACCATTCACGCGGACCACGGAGGTGGCAGCTCGATGAAAAGCACATTCAGCCCGGACGGCCAGGCCGGCACCCACGTGAAGGTCCTGGTGGCGGGCATGGGTCCCACCGGCATGGTCGCCGCCCTGGCCCTGGCACAGCGCGGAATTCCGGTGACGGTCCTGGAAGCAGGCGCGGAGCTGGCCGAGGAATCACGGGCCTCCACGTTCCATCCGCCCAGCCTCGAAATGCTGGACGACCTGGGCATCCTGGCCGAGGTCGAGGCACTGGGCCTGCCGGCTCCCCGGTTCCAGTACCGGGACAAGGCCGGTGCCATCCTGGCGGACCTGAAACTGGAAGCACTCTCCGAGGACACCCGCTTCCCTTACCGGCTCCAGTGCGAGCAGAACCGGCTCACCGAAGTCATCCTCGCCAAGCTGGCCGACTACCCGCATGTTAACCTGCGCTTCAGCGCACCGGTCCAGCGTGTTGAAATGGGCACCGCGAACGCCCGGGTTTTCCTCGACGGGGACGGGCGGGAGCCCAGCTACACGGCCGACTGGCTGATTGCCGCCGACGGCGCGCGCTCGCGGATCCGCAAGTCCCTGGGCATCGCGTTCGAAGGGCTGACCCTGCCGGAACGGTTCCTGGTCGCCTCCACGACCCACGAACTGGCCCGGGAATTCGATGACCTGGCGCTGGTGGCGTATCTCTCCGATCCCTCCGACTGGGGCGTGCTGCTGCGCACCCCGCGGCACTGGCGCGTGCTGATGCCCATCGACGAAGGCACGTCCGACGCCGAGGCCCTGGACCCCGCAACCATCGAAGGCCGCATCCAGAACGTGGCGCCGAAGGACGGCGCCTACCCGCTGGACCACGCCAACATCTACGTGGTGCAGCAGCGGGTGGCCGCGACCATGGCCGCCGGGCGGGTACTGCTGGCCGGAGACAGCGCACACGTGAACAACCCATTGGGCGGGATGGGCATGAACAGCGGCATCCATGACGCCGTTGCCGCCGCCAGGACGGTGGCGGCAGCCCTGGACGGCGCAGACGCCGAGCTGGCTGCCAAAGCCTACGACGATGCCCGGCGCAGCACTGCCGTGAACTTCCTGCAGAAGAACACCATCCAGAACTACAAGGACCTGCAGGAAACGGACACCGCAGCCCGGCACGAACGAACGGTGAAACTCGGGCGCATTGCCGCCGACCGTGAACTTTCCCGCAGCTACCTGCTGAACTCCTCCATGCTTTCGGCGGTAGCCCGTTCCAACGATCTGCTCGAGGGCGGACTGCGGGCCGCCCGCAGCGCTGCGGTACCGGCAGGACGCCGGCTGTGGGCGGCGCTCTCTGCCGGCACAGTGGTGGCCCCCGGGGCCTACGACGCCGTCAGCGCCGCCCTGGTGCGGAATGCCGGGTTCGGTGCCTGTTTCGTTTCCGGTGCCGCAGCGGCAGCGGCGGGGCTGGGCTGCCAGGACCAGGGATTTGTGGGCCGGACGGACATGCTTGCCCAGCTGGGGCCGGTGGCTGCCGCCTCGGGACTGCCCGTGATCGCCGACGGCGACGGAGGGTACGGCGACACCCGCCACTCAGCGCACACCACCGCCGCCTATGAGCGGGCGGGCGCTGCCGCCATCACCATCGAGGACCAGGTGCAGCCCAAGGCACCTTCCGGCGCTCCGGCAGTGCTCCGGGCGGAGGAAGCCGCCGCGAAAATCGCCGCAGCTGTCGCTGCCCGGCGGGAAATGCTGGTCATAGCCCGCACCGACGCGTACGCCACCGAAGGCTTCCCCGGCATCCTGGAGCGTGCCCGAGCCTATGCCGCAGCCGGCGCAGACCTGATCTTCCCCGAGGGGCAGCTTTCCCTTAAGGAACTGGCCGCCCTGCACCGGGCCACCGGCAAGCGGCTGGTCCTGAACCGCTCCGAAGCCCGGGAACCAGCACCCGGTGCCCTCGAAGACCTGTCCGCAGCCGGCGTCGGGCTCATCATTTACCCGGTGACGGGACTTCTCGCCGCGGGAAGCGCACTGCACGCGGCCTACGAGTCGCTGGCAGAAGAGGCCTGGCCGGTTTCCACGGAACAGCTCGGCTGGACCTCCCTGAACACCCTGCTTGCCTCCGGTGCCGCCGCCGGAGCCCGGAAGAACTAGACCACCAAAGGAATACGATGCCCTCCTACCTCTCCGAACGCGCCGTCCTGGGCGTGATTGTGCCTTCCACCAACACCGTGGTGGAAGCCGAATACAACCTCATGCGCCCGCCGGGCGTCAGCTTCGCAGCGAGCCGCATCTTCATCAGCCAGCCTGAACTGAGCGACGACGCGTCCTTCGTTGAATTCCTCGAGGACCTTCGCACCCAGACCGGGTACGCCGTCCGGGACGTCCTGACCGCCGAGCCGGACCGCATCGTGATGGGCATGTCCGCGGAAACCTTCTGGGGTGGTGCCGAAGGCGCAGCAGCCTTCGAAGCCGGCATCCGTGAGCAGGCCGGCGGCCTGGAACTCTCCACCGGCGCGGCTGCCTGCGATGCGGCCCTGAAGAAGTTCGGCGCCCGCCGGATCAGCTTCATCACGCCCTACCAGCCCATCGGCGATGAGCAGGTCCGCGCCTACTTCACCGATATGGGCTACGAAGTCCAGAAGGTGCATGGCTTCGCCTGCACTTCCGCCACCAACATCTCCGAAGTCACCCGCGAGCAGATCCGCGAGGCGTTCCTCGCCGTCGACGGCCCGGAGGTGGACGCCCTGGTGCAGGCAGGAACCAACCTGTGCGCCGTGGAAGTAGCCGCAGAACTTGAGCAGGAACTGGGCAAACCGGTAATCGCCATCAACGCAGCCACGATCTGGCACGCCCTGCGTGCCCAGGGAATCGAAGACAAACTGACCGGATTCGGGCGCCTGCTCGAAGAGTTCTAGAAGGAGTTCCACATGGCTTTTCGCCACATTGGCCTGCTGACCCTGCGGCCGGACGCAGACCCGGCCGCAGCCGAAGCAATCCTCGCCGGGCTGGCAGCGCTGCAGGACCTGGTGCCCGGCGTCGAATCCGTCCAGGCCGCACGCGATGCCGGTCTAAAGGACGGCAACGCGGACATCCACTTTGAAGTCGCGTTCGCAGATGAAGCCGCCTGGCGGGCGTACCAGTCCCACCCCGCCCACGTGGCACTGGTGCAGGAGCGCATTGCCCCGGCCATCACGGCCAAGGCCTTCGTCCAGGTCCGCGGATGACTCCGGCGGCGGTGCCGCGCAGCGGAACGGATTTTGCGTCCGACTTCAGCGCCGCCGGGCTGGACGGCAGCCTGGGACCCGGAGAGCACCCGGCCCTGCTGCTGGTGGATCCGGCCACCGCCTACACGGATAAGGCTTCCCCGCTCTACGCCGGCGTGGAAACCGCCGTCGAGGGCATGCACCGCCTGAAGGCCGCGGCCCGGAAGCACCGGATTCCCGTCTACGTCACCCGGGTTCGGTATTCCGGGCCCGGCGACGGCGGCCTGTTCGCCCGCAAGGTTCCCGCCACCCGCGTCTGGCATGAATCGAGCCCCTGGGGACAGTTCATCCCCGGACTGGCCCCGGAAACGGGGGAAACCCTGATCACCAAGCAGTACCCCAGTGCGTTCTTCGGCACCCCGCTGGCCTCCCTGCTGTCCGCAGCACGGATTGACACGGTCCTGATCGCCGGCCTCACCACCAGCGGGTGCATCCGGGCGACTGCCCTGGATGCCCTCCAGCACGGATTCATTCCCATCGTGGCCGAAGACGCAGTGGGAGACCGGCACCCGGATATCCATCGCGCGAACCTGGTGGATATCCAGGCCAAGATCGCCGACGTCCAGACCGTGGCCGGTATCGAAGACTACCTGGCAGCCCGGCCGGCCCCCGGCCCGAACTAGACCCCACAGAACAGGACACCTCCATGAACACCCCAAGCCCCGACTGGAACCTGGAAATGGCAAAGATCCGGCAGCTGCGCGCCGAACGCCCGCGGGTTGGACCCGGGCAGCAGCCGGCCGTCGTCGTCGTCGACTTCCAGAAGGCATTTGTGGAACACGAGGGCTGCGGCCCCTCGGCCGCCGCTGCGCTTGAGGCAACGGCTGAACTGCTAACTGCAGCCCGAGCCGCCGGCGTGCCCGTCATCTACATCAAGATGATCCTCGATGACCTCGAGGACCGGATGCTCGCCCAGCGGGTACGCTCCTCGCTCACCGAACGCTGCCTGCGCGGAAACCCCTGGACCGAAATCTCCGCAGTTGTTGCGCCGGAGCCGGGGGACCACATCGTGGAAAAAACCGTGGCCACCGCGTTCTACAAAACCCGGCTGGATGACCTGCTGGCGCAGCTGGGCACTGACGAACTGATTGTCGCCGGAACCTCCACCAGCGGCTGCGTCCGGGCCACCGTCATGGACGCCGCCTACCGTTCCTACCGGGTGTCGGTTGTCGAAGAGTGCGTGGATGATTTCCGCACCCTCTCCGGTGAGGTCAGCCTCTGGGACATGCAGGACCGCTTCGGCGACGTGGTGGGACTGGCAGAGACCCTGGACCGGCTGGGCTCCCTCGCCGCCGAACGCACCGGAGCGGGAGAGCACCAGGCATGAACGAATCCGCGGTTCGCCACGATGAACGCCTGGTCTACGCGCCGCTGCCCGGCCGCCCCCGGGTGACCTGGCCCGGCGGAAAGACGGTAGCCGTCTGGCATGCCCCCAACGTGGAGCACTATGACTACGTGCCGCCGGGCGGGGGAGGAGTGCAGGGGCGGGTGTCCACCCCGGACCTGCAGCACTACACACACCGGGACTACGGCAACCGGGTGGGATTCTGGCGGCTGCTGCGTGCGGTGGACGAATTCCAGATCCCGTCCACCGTGTCCCTGAGCCTGCAGGTCCTCGAGGAGCTTCCCGAGGTGCGCGACGCCATGCTGGAGCGGAACTGGGAAGTGATGAGCCACGGCATCAACAACCTGCGCCCGCTCTACGGGATGTCCCCGGAACAGGAGAACGAGTTCTATGAACTGAACCAGGCACTGGCCCTGGCATACACGGGCAGGCCCATCAAGGGGATGCTCGGGCCCAAGGTCTCCGGCACGGAGAACACCTGCGAGCTGATGGCCGCGCACGGGATGACCTACCACGCCGACTGGATCCACGATGAACAGCCCCGGCCGCTGCGTACTGCAAACGGGGACCGCCTGGTCTCCATCCCGTACTCCTTTATGCTCAACGACGTTCCGCTGCTGCACGCCAAGCACTTTTCCGGCGGTTATTTCGCCCGCCTGGCCAAAGCACAGGTCCGCCGCCTGCTGCGCGACGCTGCCGTTGACGGCCAGGGGCGGGTTGCCTGCGTAGCAACCCATCCCTTTGTTGCCGGCCAGCCGCACCTCTACCGGCATGTCCGGGACATCTTCGGGTTCCTGCGCAGCCAGGACGACGTCTGGCTGGCCACAGCCGGCGAAATCACCGACTACTACCTCGAACACCATTACGACGCCCAGCTCGCATACGCCCAGGAACTGGCTGCTGCGGCCGGGCAGCCCACTCTGGCTAGGAGCTGAACCAGTGCCCATCATTGAACATCCGGCCGACGCCGTGCCGTACGCCCCGGACATTCCCCGCAGCTACGAGCCCTTCCGCCCGGCCTGGAGCAGCCAGGCGCCGCTGACCGTCTCCCTGCTGCTGCACGCCCCGCGCTACGCCGATCCGGTGCCGGCCGGAAGCCACAAGCCGCTCGCAATGCAGGGCGGCGTCGGGCGGGAGACCGGCGAGCCGCGTCCGGGCCAGGTGGCCCGCCTGTCCCAGTGGGACTTTGGGCTCACCACTGGAATCTTCCGGCTGCTGGATATCGCTGACCGGTACGGCGTTCCGGCAGCCGTGGCGCTGGACTCCCATTCCGCAGCGCTGCCCGGCCTGGGGCGGGCGCTGGGTGAACGGGCCGGGGAAATCGCGGCCCGGGGAGCTGCCGCCAACATGGTGCTGGACCCCGCCATGGACGCAGCTGCCGAACACGCCTACATCACAGCGTCAGTCGACGCCGTCCAGGCAGCCACCGGACGGCGCATAACCGGCTGGTTCTCACCCGAGCGCACCTCCACCCCGCGCACCACAGCCCTGCTGGCGGCCGAGGGGATCACCTGGTTCGGGGACTGGACCCTGGATGAGGTGCCCGCCGCCCTTTCCGGGGATGCCGCGGGACTGACAGCCCTGCCGTTCAGCCTCGAAACCGAGGACATGTTCGCCCTCTACGCCCGGGGGCTGCCCTTCGAGGACTACGAGCAGCTGCTCGATGACACCGTAGACCAGCTTCTCGAGGACGCCCGCAGCAGCGGGCAACGGTTCCTGGGGCTGAGCTGGTTCGGCTGGGTCCTGGGACAGGCCTGCTTCGCCGACGTCGCCGAGTCGTTCCTGGGCCGGCTCGCCGCCCGCCCTGACGTAGTGTTCGCGCTGCCCTCCGACGTGCTCCTCCAGCCAGCCGCCGCAGCCGGCGCCGTCCGGCCGTGACCAGGGCGCCGGCGGCCGAAGTACGCCCCGAGCTCCCGGGCAGGCTCGGCTGGGCACTGGGCTCCGGCACCATCCTGCAGGGCTTCAATTCCTCAATCATCGCCGTGGCGATGGTCTCCATTGGCGTCTTCTACGGAAATGAGTCAGCTCTTCCCTGGCTGGTGTCGGGCATGTACATCGCCTGTGCGGTCGCTTCCCCCACCGCCGGACGGCTGGTTGACCTGTTCGGAGCCAGGCGGCTGTACCTGGCCGGGCTGGGAATCGTGCTGGCCGGCTCGGTGCTTGGTCCGTTCGCGCCCGGCATCGGGGAGCTAATTGCCGTCCGGGTGCTGATGGGAATCGGCGCGTCCATCCACTTCCCGGCCGCCATGGCGATTATCCGGCGCAGTGCCGAAGACAGGGACGCCTCGAACCGCCGCGCCATCGGCACGATCGCCCTGTGCGGGCAGACCATGGCCGCAGTTGGTCCCTCGATTGGAGGTTTCCTGGTAGTCGCCGGCGGCTGGCAGGCCATCTTCTGGGCCAACATTCCGCTGGTCGCCGCTTCTGCACTAATGGTCTTCCGGACCGTGGACCCGGATCCCCGGCCTGCGCCGCGCAGCGCGCGGACGGTGTTGAAACTCCTGGACGTGCCCGGCCTGCTCCTGTTCGTCCTGGCCCTGGTAGCCCTGATGGCAGGACTGCTGGAGCTGGACGGTGCACTGTTCACCGCCGCCGCCCTGCTGGCAGCGTCCGCAGCACTCGGGGCGCTGTTTGCCTGGCGTGAGCTGAACACGAAACAGCCGTTCGTGGACGTGCGGCTGCTTGTGAGGGAGCGGGCGGTGCTGCGAACCTGCGGGCGCGCCGTCCTCACCTTCACGGCGTTCTACTGTGTCTTCTACGGCCTGCCGCTCTGGTTCGAAGGAACCCGCGGACTCAGCCCCGCCGAATCCGGGGCGCTTATGATCCCGGTTTTCGGCGTCGGCGTGCTCTCCACCATGGCAGCCACCGCAGCCGGCAAAAAGCTCCGGCCCCGCTGGCTGCTGCTGATCGGCGGGGCAGGGTTCCTGCTGGCCGGCACGGTACTGGCACTGACCTGGACTGCCGGTGCGCCGCTGTGGCTGCTGGCCGCAGTTGGTGCCCTGCTGGGCATCCCGAACGGCTTCAACAACGTGGGAAACCAGTCACTGCTCCACGCCGTGGCTCCGGCGGGGGAAATCGGCGTCGCCAGCGGGCTCTACCGCACAGCCCAGTACGTAGGGGCAGCACTGTCCGTCGTGGTGGTAGATGCTGTGCTGGCAGTGCCCGGCGGCGGTGCGCCGGCACTGGGGGCTTCGATCGCCGCCGCGGGCCTGGTGCTGGCCGCAGTGAACGCCGTCGGGGCTGTGCGGCGGACCTGAGGTCCGCACCCCGCCGGGCAGCGGCTTCGCTACCGGGCAGGTACAGCTCACCGGTAGGTTGAAAGGAACCCGCACTATCGCCAAGGAGCCAAGCCAATGACTACTTTTCCCATGGGGCCTGCACTGCTGTTCTGCCCGGCTGACCGGCCGGAACGTTTCCAGAAGGCCGCCGAGCGTGCTGACGCCGTCATCCTGGATCTGGAGGACGCCGTAGCCTTTGAAGACAAGGAACAGGCCCGGGAAAACCTCGCGGCCTCGGCGCTGGACCCGGGAAAGACAATCGTGCGGGTGAACCCGGTGAACAGCACCTCCTTCCGGGCAGACATGGAGGCGCTCGCCGCCACTAATTACCGGTACGTGATGGCAGCCAAGGCAGAGGACCCGGGGGAGATCGGACACGCCCTCCGGCACGTCAGTGTGGTGGTCCTGGTGGAAACCGCACTGGGCGTCCTGCGCGCAGCGGACATTGCCCGGGAGAAGAACGTTGCCGCGCTGATGTGGGGTGCAGAGGACCTGTTGGCGTCCCTGGGCGGGGAATCCAGTCGCCGGGCCGACGGCTCATACCGTCCGGTGGCGGTCCAGGCCCGCTCTACGGTCCTGCTCGCCGCCGGTGCGTACGGCAAGGGCGCCATCGACTCCATCTACGGGAACATTGCGGACACCGCGGGACTGGAGGAAGAAGCGCGCGACGGCGCCGCGTCCGGTTTTGCTGCCAAGGCCTGCATCCATCCCGGCCAGGTGGCGGCCGTCCGGGCCGCCTACGCGCCCTCCGAAGAGGAAAAGACCTACGCCCGCGAACTGCTGGAAGCCGCCCGGGACCAGGGCGGCGTGTTCAGCTTCCGCGGCGAAATGATCGACGGTCCGCTGCTGCGCCAGGCCGAGCAGACCCTGCGCCGCGCCGGAATCCCGGGCTGAGCCGCCGGCAATTCTCCGCCCGGCAGGCACGAGTTTGTGCATGCACGGGACGCTGCGGGCCGCGGCCGCTGATACTGGGGCTATGCGCATAGTCATAGCTGGAGCCCACGGACAGATTGCACGCGAAACCGGCCGCCTGCTGGTCGCCGCAGACCACGACGTCGCCGGCCTGATCCGCAACCCAGACCAGGCCGGAGACCTCGAGGCAGACCAGATGGCCCCGGTGGTCCTGGACCTGGAGAACAGTACGCTCGAGGACCTCACCCAGGTCCTCACCGGGGCGGACCTGGCCGTGTTCGCGGCCGGCGCCGGACCGGGCAGCAGCATCGAGCGCAAGGACAGCGTGGACCGCGCCGGAGCTGTCCTGCTGGCCGAGGCCGCCGAGCAGGCCGGGGTTGGACGGCTGATCCAGATTTCCTCGGCAGGCACTGAATCCGTCAGCGGCGGCCAGCGCCCGGAAGGGCTCCAGGACGCGATGTATGCCTACCTGGTGGCCAAGCGGGCGGCGGAGGAGGACCTGATGGCGCGGGCGGACCTGGACTGGACCATCATCCGTCCGGGCATGCTGACCAACGGTGATCCGGTGGGGCTGGTGGAACTGGGCCCGGAGGTGGTTTCCAGCACAATTCCCCGCCAGGACGTCGCTGCGGTCCTGGCCGAGCTGGCAAAAACCGGGCGCGGCAGCGGACAGGTCCTGGGGCTGGTGACGGGAACGGACCCCATCCCGGATGCCGTGGCTGCCCTGCCGGTTGCACTCTGAATCCGGCCGGCGCCGGCGGCCAAAAAACCGGCCGGCAGGGCCGGGGCTGACGCCGGGCGGGGGTGAGGTGCGGGATACTGGAGAGCATGCAGCCATCTGAGTCCCTTGAACCCGTAACAGCGGCAGCCGGCGCGCAGCCCGAATCCGGCGGCGAGCGGATTCCCCGGCGTGTGGTCCTCCTGGGTTCCACCGGCTCAATCGGCACCCAGGCGATCGACGTCGCCGACGCAGCCCCCGACCGGTTCCGCATCGTAGCCGTGGCAGCAGGCGGCAACAACCTTGACCTGCTCGCCCGGCAGGCCGTCCACACCCGGGCCGCCGCCGTCGGCTGCGCCGCAGCGGACCTGGCCACGCTGAAGGACGCACTGCGCCGGGCCTGCGCCGACGCCTCCGTGACCGGATACGACCCCGAACTGTTCGTTGGCCCCGGTGCCGCCACCGCCGTCGCAGCCTGGCCCGAGGCCGAGGTGGTGCTCAACGGCATGACCGGTTCCATCGGCCTGGAACCGACCCTCGCGGCGCTGGCCGCCGGCCACATGCTGGCGCTGGCCAACAAGGAATCACTGATTGTCGGCGGCGCGCTTGTAAAGCAGGCTGCACGCCCCGGACAGCTGGTGCCGGTCGATTCGGAACACTCCGCCCTGGCCCAGGCACTGCGCTCGGGCACATTCGAGGAAGTTGACCGCCTGGTGGTCACCGCCTCCGGCGGGCCGTTCCGCGGCCGCCGCCGGGAAGAACTGGCAGACGTCACCCCCGAACAGGCGCTGGCCCACCCCACCTGGAAGATGGGCCGGATGGTCACCACCAACTCCGCCACCATGGTGAACAAGGCGCTGGAAGTCATCGAAGCGCACCTGCTCTTCGACGTCCCGCTGGACCGGATCGACGTCGTGGTCCATCCGCAGTCGGTAGTGCACTCCATGGTCCAGTTCACGGACGGCTCCACCATTGCCCAGGCTTCCCCGCCGGACATGAAGCTGCCCATCGCCCTGGGCATGGGCTGGCCGGAGCGGGTGCCCGGCGCCGCCGCCGCGTGCGACTGGACCAAGGCCACCGAATGGACTTTCGAGCCGCTGGACGAAGAGGCCTTCCCCGCCGTGCGCCTCGCCAAGGAGGCCGCCGCTTCCGGCGGAACCGGCATGGCCGTCTACAACGCAGCCAACGAGGAAGCCGTGGATGCCTTCCACGACGGTCTCATCGGATTCACAGACATAGTTGATACGATCGCCGCCGTGCTGGCTGAGCACACCGAGTCCGGCGAACTGACGCTGCACTCAGTGCTGGCGGCTGAAAAGTGGGCCCGGTCCGCAGCCCGGGCGCGAATCGGCAGAGGCCGAGCAATCTAAGGAAATCCGTTGAGCGTTCTACTTTTTATCCTGGGTGTGCTGTTCGTGGCCGCCGGCATCGCGGTTTCGATCGCGCTGCATGAAGTTGGCCACCTGCTTCCCGCCAAGGCGTTCAAGGTCCGCGTGACGCAGTACATGATCGGCTTTGGCCCCACCGTGTTCTCCCGCAGGCGCGGCGAAACCGAATACGGTGTCAAGGCACTGCCGCTGGGCGGGTACGTGTCGATGATCGGCATGTTCCCGCCGAACAAGGAAACCCACGACGGCGATGTGCGCCGCTCCAGCACCGGCATGTTCCAGCAGCTGGCCGTGGATGCCCGCCAGGCAGAGACCGACCGGCTGGAACCCGGCGATGAGAACCGGGTGTTCTACAAGCTGCCCGTCTGGAAACGGATCATCATCATGCTCGGCGGGCCGTTTATGAACCTGCTCATCGGCGTCGTGCTCTTCGCGGTGCTGCTGATGGGATTCGGCAGCGCGCAGGCAACCACCACCCTGGCATCCGTGAACGAATGCGTGATCAGCGGCAGCCAGGCTGCCGCCGGCCAGACCGAATGTGCTGAGACGGACCCGGCGGCACCGGCGCACGAGGCCGGACTGCTGCCCGGGGATACGATCACCCGGTTCGACGGCCAGCCGGTTTCGGAATGGACGCAGCTCTCCGACCTGATCCGGGAAGCTGCCGGGCGCTCCGTCACCGTGACCTACGAGCGGGACGGCACGGAAGCCGAAGCCAGCATCACCCCGCTGCTGACCGAACGCCCCGTCACGGAAGAGGACGGCACCCCGGTCCTGGACGATGCCGGCAACCCGGTGACCGAGGAAGTCGGTTTCATTGGCGTCGGTTCCCAGACCGCCCTGGTCCGCCAGCCCGCCACCGAAGTGCTGCCCATGGTGGGGGAGAACCTGCAGGGGATTGCCGGCGTCGTCATCAACCTCCCGCAGCGGATCGCGGATGTGGCGCAGGCGGCTTTCTCGTCCGAGGAACGCGACCCCAACGGTCCCATGTCAGTAGTGGGCGTAGGCCGCATTGCCGGGGAAATCTCCTCCATGGAGGAAGCCCCGGTGCAGACCCGGGTGGCCACCCTGATCGGCCTGGTGGGCAGCGTGAATCTGGCACTGTTCGTGTTCAACCTGATTCCGCTGCTGCCGCTGGACGGCGGACATGTGGCCGGCGCGCTGTGGGAATCGCTGCGCCGCGGTGTGGCGAAGCTGTTCCGCCGCCCGGATCCGGGGCCGTTCGACATGGCCAAGCTGCTGCCCGTCACCTATGCCGTGGCCGTGCTGCTGATGGGCATGGGCGCGCTGCTGATCTACGCGGACATCGTCAAACCTGTCACCCTCTTTTAGTTTCAAACGTATTTGAAATCGATTTCGCTTGTAAATGATTTTGCAATCGAATACGGTTTCAACATGTTCGTACTGACGATCGACCAGAAGGACAGCCGCAACAGTTCCGACCGGGTGCCCGGGCTGCTGGAACTGCTCAGCTCGCAGGAACTCGAACTTCCCTTTGAACGCACCGTTGGGGATGAGGTGCAGGCTGTTGCCTCGTCGCCCGACGCCGTCGTGAACGCCGCACTGCTGGCCCTGCGCCAGGGCGGCTGGTCGGTGGGAATCGGCGTCGGCAGCGTGGGGCTGCCGCTGCCGGCATCCTCCCGCGAAGCCGGGGGAGAGGCGTTCATCGCTGCGCGCGCCGCCGTCGAACGTGCGAAAAAAACCGGGGACCGCCCGCCCATCGCCGTTGCCGCGGACCCCAATGCGGGACCGGAGGCGGCGGAAGCCGCCGCCCATGCTGAAGCCGTGCTGGTGCTCATTGCCGCCCTGGTCTGCCGCCGGAGCGAGGCCGAGTGGCGGATCCTGGAACACGTTGACCCGCACAAATGGGGAGCGCAAAGCGCTGCAGCCCGTATGCTCGGGGTCAGTTCCCAGGCAGTGAGCAGCGCCGTCCAGCGGTCCGGGTGGCAGGAAGAGTGGGCCGCCCGCCCGGCAGCGGCGGTGCTCCTGGAGCGGGCGGACCGGGCAGCCGTCGCACCATCGAGATAGCAGAAACTGCCCGTTACAGCGCCGAGACGTGCAGTTTCTGCCATCTCGATGGATGACAAGGAGTTCCATGGACCTGCTCTGGATCGTGCTCGGGCTGCTGGTTGCGGCCGTCGGCGGCTGGCCGGTCACCGGCGGAGTGCTGAAGCTGGCCCGCGCGGTGGAAGCCGCCCGGCCCGGGCCGGACCCTGCCCGTGACCCGGCAGCAGACCAGGTCCACGAGGCAGGCGCCCGTCCCGTGCTGCCGCCGCTGCCGAACCGGCGTCCTCAGCCCGCCGGCCCCGTGATCCTGCGCGGGGGACTGGTGATCGGTTTCCTGGAACGCCTCGCCGTGGCCACCGCCGTCCTGGCGGATGAGCCGGTTGCCATCGCCTACGTCGTCGCGATCAAGGGACTGGGCCGGTACGCGGAGCTGAAGGAGACCCCTGCCGCCGCAGAGCGGTTCATCATCGGCACCCTCGCGTCCATGTTGTGGGCCGTGGGGATTGCCGTGGCGGTCCGGGTGGCGCTGCTGCACGGCTGAATCCCGTAGGGTGGAAATCATGAGTATTTATGCAGTTGAGTACGTGTACGACGCCGAATCAGCCGCGGTGCGCGATGAGCACCGCCCCGCCCACCGCGAGTGGCTTGCATCCCTGGTCGAAGAGGGCAAGGTCCTGGCCAGCGGCCCGTTCACGGACGGCGCAGGAGCGCTGCTCATTTTCACTGCGGCAGACGAAGACGAGCTGAACAGCCTGCTCAAGCAGGACCCGCTCGCCGTCGGCGGAGGCATCTCCGGGCTCAAGACCACCGAGTGGAAGCCGGTTACGGGAGCCTTTGCGCACCTGGCAGGCTAAGCCCTGAGTGATATTCCACCCGCCTGCGGCACACGGTGCTGCGGGCAGGTGGATAATAAGACAGGCGTGCTTATCCCCGCCGCCACAGACTAATACCTGCCCCTGCGGGGCACATGGAGGATGTTTTGACCTCGGTCAACCTTGGAATGCCAGCAGCACCGCCGCCCGTCCTTGCCCCGAGGCGCAAAACCCGCCAGATCAAGGTGGGCTCCGTGGGCGTCGGCTCCGACTTCCCGATCAGCGTGCAGTCCATGACCACCACGCCCACCACGGACATCAACGCCACGCTGCAGCAGATCGCCGAACTGACGGCGTCGGGCTGCGACATTGTGCGTGTGGCCTGCCCCAGCGCCGACGACGCTGCCGCGCTGCCCATCATCGCCAAGAAGTCCCAGATCCCGGTCATCGCGGACATCCACTTCCAGCCGAAGTACGTTTACGCCGCGATCGAAGCCGGCTGCGCCGCAGTCCGGGTGAACCCGGGCAACATCCGCAAGTTCGACGACCAGGTCAAGCAGATCGCAAAAGAGGCCAAGGACGCAGGCGTATCCATCCGGATCGGCGTCAACGCCGGTTCCCTGGATCCCCGCCTGCTCGCCAAGTACGGCAAGGCCACCCCCGAGGCACTGGTCGAATCCGCCGTCTGGGAAGCATCCCTGTTCGAGGAACACGACTTCCACGACTTCAAGATTTCCGTGAAGCACAATGACCCCGTGGTTATGGTCCGTGCCTACGAGCTGCTCGCCGAGCGGGGCGACTGGCCCCTGCACCTGGGCGTGACCGAAGCAGGTCCCGCGTTCCAGGGCACCATCAAGTCCGCCACAGCCTTCGGGGCGCTGCTCTCCAAGGGCATCGGCGACACCATCCGCGTGTCGCTCTCCGCTCCTCCGGTGGAGGAAATCAAGGTAGGCAACCAGATCCTGCAGTCGCTGAACCTGCGGCCCCGCAAGCTTGAAATCGTCTCCTGCCCCTCCTGCGGCCGCGCCCAGGTGGATGTCTACACCCTCGCGGAGCAGGTCACCGCCGGGCTGGAAGGCATGGAAGTGCCGCTGCGCGTCGCCGTTATGGGCTGCGTGGTAAACGGCCCGGGTGAAGCGCGCGAAGCTGATCTGGGTGTAGCCTCCGGTAACGGAAAGGGTCAGATCTTCGTCAAGGGCGAAGTCATCAAGACCGTTCCCGAGGACCAGATTGTTGAGACCCTGATCGAAGAAGCGATGAGGATCGCCGAGGATATGGGGGAAGCCGATGGCGAGGATGCTGGCACGGGTGGCCCCATGGTTACCGTCGGCTAGGACGGACCAGATGCGCAGCGGACACATGACTGGAACGCTGCGCATCCTCGGTGCGGCCGATACCGCGGCCCTCACCGAACTTGCTGCCGCAGACCCTGTGGCCAACACCTTCCTGCTCTCGCACCTGGAAACCACCGGCACTGCCGCTCCGACGGCATCCGGCGGCCAGGTGCTGGGAATGTTCGACGGCGGGAAACTTACCGCTGCCTGCTGGGCCGGGGTGAACGTCGTGCCCACCGGCGTCAGCGCCGAAACCGGCCCCGAGTTCGGCGCGTACCTGGCCAGCACCGGGAGGCGCTTTTCGTCCCTGTTCGGCCCGGCCGAGGCCGTACTGTCCCTCTGGTCCCAGCTGCAGCACACCTCGCCGCGCCCTTTTGACGTGCGCAGCGACCAGCCGCTGCTGGAAATCACCGGTCCGTCTCCGGTTCCGCCGGCACCGGGACTGCGCCGTGCCCGGCCTGCGGACCTGGACCGGCTGCTGCCGGCCTGTACAGCCATGTTCGAGGAAGAGGTCGGCTACTCTCCCGTGGCCGGGGGAAGCCGGCACTACCGGCAGCGGGTGCTTTCGCTGATCCAGCACGGGCATTCACTGGTGGAGTTCGATCCCTCCGGGCAGGTCATCTTCAAAGCCGAGCTGGGCACGGTATCCAGCAGTGCCGTGCAGGTCCAGGGAGTCTGGATGAACCCGGCCTACCGCGGCCGCGGCCTGAGCGCGGGCTACATGTCCGCCGTGGTCCAGTTCGCCCAGGAGCTGGCGCCCGTCACCACCCTTTACGTGAACTCCTACAATGCCCCTGCCCGGGCCACCTACGAAACGGTGGGCTTCCGGCAGGTCGGCACGTTCGCCACCATCCTCTTCTGATTCCGGCGCCGATCATTCGGGCGCACCAATCCGGGCAGGACGCAGCCTTACGTTCCCAGCCGGTGCCCCCTTAGGCTGGGACCACCATGAGAAGAACCATTTCCTGCCTGCTGGCCGCAGCCGTGCTGCTGACGGCCTGTTCCGGGTCGCCCGGGAACGGCCGGACTGCTCCCTCCGTTACTGTGCCTGCCGGTCCGGAACCCACGGCGACTGCAGAGCTCCCTCCTCCCGCAGATCCGGGAGCTGACGGCATCGGCGGAGCAGAACCGGAAGGCACCTCCGGCGCGGAAGAGGGCGCCACCGGCAGCGTCCCGGGCCCGGGCAGCGCATCCGAAAGCGCGGCGCCGGCCTACACCTCCGCCCGGCTGGAAGCCGCGGTCAGGGAAGCAGACCGTTCCCTTGGCCTGGGCGGGGAAGTCCTCAGCGGGGAAACGCTCCGGGCGGTGCTGCCCGAGGCCGGGTCAATCGGCTCGGAAGTGACCTTTGAACCGGCTGCCTGCGCGCAGATCGCCGCGGCTGATTCCGTTACGGCTGTGCAGGACGCCGCCCTGGCCGGCCTGGCGTACGGCTCGGAGGCGGAAGCCGCCAGCGTCCTGAACGTCGCGGCGTACAGCGGTGATTCGGTCCTGGACACCCTGGACTTCATTGATGAGTCGGTCCTCGCCGACTGCGCGGAGGTCCGGATGTCACGGGACGGATCCACGGTGACGGTGACCAACACCCGGCTGGATGCGGCGACCGCCGCGGAAGCAACCCTGGCGCTGCATACCGTGGTGTCCTCGCCGGCCGGCTCGACACAGCTGGTGGTGGTCAGCGCACGGACCGGGAACGTGCGCCTGGTTGTCTCCGTTCCGGCGCCCCGGGATGCGCAGCAGGCTGCGGGGGAAGCCGGTCTGCTCATCGATGCCGTGCTGGCCGAACTTGAGCCCGCTTCCCTGTAGCCGCAGCCCCTTCCGCCACGCGGCCGGTGTGTCCGGCGCATGTCCGGCCAGGGGCTAGATTAGTAGGGAGAAACTTCTTACTTAGCGTGCAGCCCAGGCTGCAGAAACGGATTCGACGCGTGGTCCTTCGACTTTCCACCCTTTTCCTGCGCACTCTGCGCGAAGACCCGGCAGACGCCGACGTCGCCAGCCACCGCCTGCTGGTGCGTGCCGGCTACATCCGCCGCGCCGCACCCGGCATCTACTCGTGGCTGCCGCTGGGCCTGCGCGTGCTCGGCAAGGTGGAGACCATCATCCGCGAGGAAATGGCCGCCATCGGCGCCCAGGAAGTCCACTTCCCGGCCCTGCTGCCGCGCGAACCCTACGAAGCGTCCAACCGCTGGACCGAATACGGCGAGAACCTCTTCCGCCTCCAGGACCGCAAGGGCGCGGACTACCTGCTGGCACCGACCCATGAGGAAATGTTCACCCTCCTGGTCAAGGACCTCTACAGCTCCTACAAGGACCTTCCGGTCTCGCTGTTCCAGATCCAGAACAAGTACCGCGACGAAGCGCGTCCGCGTGCGGGGCTCCTCCGCGGCCGCGAGTTCATCATGAAGGACTCCTACTCCTTCGACATTGACGACGAAGGCCTCGAAGCCAGCTACCAGGCCCACCGGGGCGCCTACCTGCGTATCTTCGAGCGCCTGGGCCTCGATGTCGTTGTGGTCTCCGCTGTCTCCGGCGCCATGGGCGGCTCCAAGAGCGAAGAATTCCTGCACCCGACACCGGTCGGTGAGGATACCTACGTCCGTTCTGCCGGCGGCTACGCAGCCAACGTCGAAGCCGTCACCACCGTGGCGCCGGAACCGGTCGACTACACCGGCGCCCCCGCAGCGCAGGTTGTGGATACCCCGGATACCCCGACTATCGACACCCTGGTGGCGGACGTCAACGCCCGTTTCCCGAAGAACGACGGCGAGTGGACGGCCGCAGACACGCTCAAGAATGTGGTGCTCGCCGTGAGCCTGCCCACCGGAGAGCGGCAGATCGTCGTCGTCGGCGTTCCCGGTGACCGTGCCGTGGACCTCAAGCGCATCGAAGCCAACATCGGCTCGCACCTTGAAATGTCCGGCGAACTCGGCGTCGAAGCCGCTACGGATGAGGATCTCAAGAAGCACCCCGGCCTGGTCAAGGGCTACATCGGCCCGGGCCTGACCCCGGAGGAAGCAGTCCTGGGCGCAGAGTCCGCCACCGGTCTGCTCTACCTCGTTGACCCCCGCGTGGTTGCCGGCACCGCATGGATCACCGGAGCCAATGAGCCGGGTAAGCACGTTATTGGCCTGGTTGCCGAGCGCGACTTTGGCTGGGACGGCGTCATCGAAGCCGTCGAGGTCCGTGAAGGCGACGAGGCTCCGGACGGATCCGGACCGCTGGAAGCAGCCCGCGGCATCGAAATGGGCCACATCTTCCAGCTCGGCCGCAAGTACGCCGATGCCCTGGGCCTGAAGGTCCTGGACAAGAACGGCAAGCTGGCCACCGTCACCATGGGTTCCTACGGTGTGGGCGTTACCCGGGCCGTTGCAGCGCTGGCCGAGTCGCACCGCGATGACAAGGGCATCATCTGGCCGCGCGCCGTCGCCCCGGCGGATGTCCACGTGGTTGCCACCGGCCGCGGCGACGAAATCTTCGAAGCCGCCGCCAAGCTCTCCGAAGACCTCGAAGCAGCCGGCCTGGAGGTCATTTACGATGACCGCCCCAAGGTCTCCCCGGGCGTGAAGTTCGGCGACGCCGAGCTGATCGGCGTTCCCACCATCCTGGTGGTCGGCCGCGGCCTGGCTGACGGTGTCGTCGAAATCAAGGACCGTGCCACCGGCGAAGCAGAAAACGTTCCGGTTGCCGAGGCAGTGGAGTACGTGCTCCGCGCTGCCCGGGCCTGAGCCCTTCGGTGGTCTCAGGGCTTGAGGACATAACGCTCGCCACCATCGCCCTGGTGGTGGTGGCGGGCCTCGCCGCAGGCTGGATCGACGCCGTCGTTGGCGGGGGAGGTCTGCTTCAGCTGCCTGCCCTTCTCCTGGTTCCCGGCATCACGCCTGTGGAGGCGCTGGCAACGAACAAGATGGGGTCGGTCTTTGGGACCACCACGAGTGCCATTACCTATTACCGGCGCGCCCATCCCGACCTGAAAACGGCGCTGCCCATGGCCGGGGTGGCGCTGGCTGGCAGTTTTGGCGGAGCGGTGCTGGCGGCCTCCCTGCCGTCCTCGGTCTTCAAGCCCATCATTGTTGCGGCACTGATCGTCGTCGCCATCTTCACCGCCACCAAGCCGACGGTGGGGGAGCTGACCAAGCTCCGCCACACCGGTAACCGGCACTACGTCACCGCCGGTGCAATCGGAGCGGTGATCGGTTTCTATGACGGCCTGATCGGTCCCGGCACCGGGTCCTTCCTGATCATCGCCATGGTGACGCTGCTCGGCTACAACTTCCTCGCAGCCAGCGCCAAGGCCAAGATCGTGAACATGGCGACGAACATCGGCGCCCTGGCCTTTTTCCTGCCGCACGGTTCGCTGCTGTGGGGCCTGGGCCTGGTCCTGGGGCTGGCAAACATGACCGGCGGGTACATCGGCGCCCGCATGGCCGTGAAGCAGGGCAGCAAGTTCATCCGGATCGTGTTCCTGGTGGTGGTCGGTGCGCTGATCATCAAGCTGGGCACGGACGTCTGGATGGAGAACTTCCAGGGGTAGGCAGCGGCCGGCGTCGCCTGCAATGCCGTCGCTGCCGCCGGGCCGCGTGCGGTGCCGGCCTGCAGTGCCGCTAGGCAGCGGGCAGCCCGCTCACAGGCGGCAGGCCCGGATGGGTCCGCCCCGCCAGGGCCGAGGCCACCCACACGGAACGCTGCGCATCGCCGGGCATGCCGTCGCGGAGATAGTCCACGGCGTTGGCGACCTCGCGCAGGATGCTCCATTCAACCGCGGCTGCCGGGTCCAGTCCGCCGGCCCGGCAGAGGTCCTCCAGACGCTGCACCAGCGCGCGCTCCGGCGCCTCCGGGTCCAGGTCCTGGAGCCGGTTCCAGAGCATCGGCGCGACGGCGTACTCCGCCTCCCCGCAGACAGCCTGCGGATCAATGGCCGCGTACCCGTCCCCGGGCCGGGCCAGTATGTTGCCAAAATGCAGGTCCGCATGCACCAGCACGTCACGGCTGCTGCGCCGTCCCACCACGCCGCGGGTCTGACAGACAGCCAGTGCTTCTTCGAGCAGCCAGCGTTCAAACGGCTGGCCCAGGAACTCCCACTCGGCCGGCAGCTCATCCGAGAGCTGCTCAGCGCGTTCGGCAACGGAGGGGATGCCGGCCCATTCCGGGTCCTCTGACTCGGAGATGCCGAGCACCCGGACTATCCCTCCCCACACCCGGACCGCCTCCTCCACTGGAACGTCCAGGAGGGTCTTGTCCGGATCCAGCCGTTCGAGCAGCAGCGCGCTTCCGGCCGGGTCCCTGTCCAGCAACCGGACGGCACCGTGTCCGGCCCAAAGCTGCAGTGCGGGCGCCTCGGAGGCCGCTTCCGGGTGCGGGAATGGAAGCTTGAGCACTGCGGGCGCACCGGTCCCGGTGAGGACAGGAACCACCAGCGCCCCGTGGCCGTGCCAGGTGCCGACGGTGGAGTCATCCGGCCGAACTCCGAAGGACCGGAACGCCGCATCGACCAGGTCCGGGAGGCTCTCAACCCAGTCCCGGCCCTGGCGGGAGCGCCGGTAACGCTGGCGCAGTGCCTCGGGAACTACGACGGCGGATGCCATAAAGGTGCCTCCTGCGGGCTGGGGGATGTGGCTGGCGGGTAAAACGCGGGCCTGAGACGGTTGCGGCCACCAACCCAGCCTAGGGTGCCTGCACTGCCGTAGGCCAGTGCAGCAGGGGCAGGGCGGGTGACCGGGTGATTCAGTGGCTGATGCGGGCCCCGGGGTGCGGCCTGGTGCTGTCCCTGCCGCGGCGGACGTGCCGTGGCAACTGTCCCGCGGGCAACCGGGCTGTGTCCGGGCAGTCGGCTGCACGGCGACAGGACTGTGCAGACTCGCAGCCGCGGCATTACGGCCCCCTAAGCAGCGGTAGTGCAGCACAGGATGCGCAGGGACGCGGCAAGCGCCAGAACGGGCAGGCGCATTTACATGGCCGGATTGCGGGACCTGCCGTCCTGCGGGGGCCCGGAAGCCGGAAACTACCCGGAGGCCCAGGGCAGGGCCGTTGGCTCCGCGTCCAATCCCGGCGATGCAGGAATTTGATCGGCGCCGGAATACAGCAGCACCGAACTGGCCACCAGCCGGTCAATCGCCCAGGATCGCACGGCACCGTCGCTGCTGCCGGCCAGGTTGGCATAGAGGGTGGGCATGCCCTCCTCCAGCAGCGAGAGGGACCCCAGCGGATCAGTCATGAACTCCGGTGCCAGTGCATAGGCCGGAACGGGAGTGAGTTCCGGCAGGCACAGTGCCGGGAGGAGCCCAGTGCCTTCGCCGCCGGCTTCCAGATGGGCTTCCCGGCGCTCGGCGGGCCCTTGGCCCACCACTGTGAAGCCTGAACCGAACTGCGCCTGCGCCACTTCATACGCGTAGGCGGCACCGAACTCTGCGTCGAGCACGGCCTGCAGCGATGCGGCGGCATCCGGCCCGGCATCCGGCCCTGACCCGCCGGAACCGCTGCACTTGCCCGCCGCGGCGTCGTCGAGCACCGGTGTCCAGCCGGATCTCGGGACCTCCGCGGGTTTCTTGCCCAGCGCGGGAGCCGTGCGCAGGGCCAGCAGCAGCTGGCCGGTGCCGGTGGAGGCCAGCAGCCGTGCAGTGCCGTGATCGGCCCGGCCGGCAGCGGCAAGGTTCTTCCGGGCTGATTCCGCCAGGGCCTGCGGCAGGGACTGGCCGCTGATTTCCTCCGCCGTCTGCAGGGCAGCCGCCCCGCCCGGACTGGTCAGCAGCAGCGCCTGCTGGTTCAGGGTGTCTGCCGCTTCCTGCACGGCAGCGGCTGCGGGGCCCTGGAGGGAGCCTGCCAGGGACTCTGCTTCGGCGGCCAGAAGGCGGGACGTGGCGAACGCCTCATTCAAGGCCTGCTCGGAAAAGGTCCTGGGCCGCTCGGGTTCAGCCTGGGTGCCCGCGGTCAGGCCCAGCGAGGCGATGACGCAGGCCAGAAGCCCCAAGGCGAGCGTACGCCGAAGAAAGCCGGCAGCCGCGGCGGCCCGGGAAGGGTGTGCAGCGGGCGGCTGCGGGGCTTTCAGGGGCTTCTCCACAACACTCGATCATGCCACGAACGGGCCCCCACCTGCGGCGGTGACCCGGGACGCCGGGAAAAGTCGGTAGGCTAGGAGCTACAACAACATCTAGTGGGAGGCAGTAATGGCGGGTCGCCCCAGCCCTAAAAAAGACACGTCGTCTAACTACCGCAAGAACGCGCAGCGCGCCGAGGTGGCGGCGGAGACGCAGCGGCTCAAGGACTACCTGGCTCCCACAGTTGCCGGTGAGAACCTCTTCCTGGAGGACATCGAGATCCAGATCGCCGGTGCCCACCGAACCGTCCACGTGATCGTTGACCTTCCGGAAACGGAAAGCGGCGGCGTGAGCCTTGACCGGATTGCGGACGTTTCCCGCGTCCTCTCCGATGCCATGGACCAGGACCCGCAGGACGACGGACGCCCGTACAGCCTGGAAGTCTCCTCGCCCGGAGTCTCCCGTCCGCTGACGGAGCCCAGGCACTGGCGCCGGAACGCCGGCCGGATGGTCAGCGTGACCCCCGTCCGCGGAGATGCCGTAACCGGCCGCCTGCTGGAGGTCGACGATTCAGGCATCACGCTGATACCCGAACTTGCGGTCAAAAAGGGAATGAAACCCAAGCAGGGCGAAAAGATGCACCTGGCTTTTGACCAGATTGCCAAGGGACGGGTCGAAATCGAATTCGCCCACCTTGAGGACGAACCGGCTGGCGAGGACGCCGACGGAATGAAAAGCACAGCCGAGGAGGCCTAAATGGATATTGATATGAGTGCGCTGAGGCTGCTTGAAGCGGAGCGGGAGATCCCGCTGGAGAAGCTGATCCCCACGATTGAGCAGGCACTGCTCGTGGCCTACCACAAGACGACCGGCTCGCAGGAGAAGGCCCGTGCCGAGCTGGACCGCAAGAGCGGCCACGTGACGATCTGGGCAACAGAGCTTGACGACGACGGCGAGGCCGTTGGCGAGTTCGACGACACCCCGGCAGGTTTCGGACGCATCGCTGCCAGCACCGCACGGCAGATCATCCTGCAGCGTCTGCGGGATGTGGAAGACGACAACATCCTTGGTGAGTTCAAGGGACGTGAAGGCGAACTGGTCTCCGGCCAGATCCAGCAGGGCAACAACCCGCACATGGTCCAGGTCAACCTGGGCTCCGTGGAGGCGCTGCTGCCGCCCACCGAGCAGGTGCCGGGGGAGAAGTACCTCCACGGTTCACGCGTGCGTGCCTTCGTCGTCGACGTTCGCCGCGGGTTCAAGGGTCCGTCCATCACCCTCTCCCGCTCCCACCCGGGTCTGGTGCGCAAACTCTTTGAGCTGGAAGTTCCGGAGATTGCCGACGGATCCGTGGAGATCGTGGCGCTGGCACGCGAGGCCGGCCACCGGACCAAGATTGCGGTGAAGGCCAACGTGCCGGGCATTAACGCCAAGGGCGCCTGCATCGGTGAAATGGGTTCGCGTGTGCGTGCCGTAATGACCGAACTGCATGACGAAAAGATCGACATTGTGGACTTCAGTGAAGACCCCGCAACGTTCATCGCCAACGCACTTTCTCCTTCTCGGGTAAACTCGGTCACCATCACCGACGCGGATACACGTTCCGCACGGGTAGTGGTGCCGGATTACCAGCTGTCCCTGGCGATCGGCAAGGAAGGGCAGAATGCCCGCCTGGCCGCAAAGCTCACGGGCTGGCGGATCGACATCGTTTCCGACGCAAAGTCCGCCTAACATCCCCGCCCGGCGGGCAGGATGAAGGCAAGAGAATAGAAACGCGGTAGAATGTACATGGCCGGGTCACCGTCCGCCTTCCAGCAACCGCAGGAGCCCGTTGAATCGGTGCGGCCTGCGGCAGGATCGGTGCATGTTCCACAACGGACATGCATTGGCTGCAGGAAGAAGGATGACCAGGCTGCACTGATGCGGCTGGCGCTGGATTCAGGGAACGGCGGTAACGCCGTCCTCGTTGATGAGAGCCGCCGTATGTCTGGCCGGGGCGCCTGGTTGCACCCCGACACAGCATGCCTCGCAACAGCTGTGAAACGCCGGGCTTTTGGCCGCGCCTTCCGGGCGCAGGCTGATCCCTCGGCAGTAGAGCAGTGGTTCGAAGCTCAAGAGGCGGGTCCGACCCGGAACCCCCTCGAAACCGTCCAACCTGAAAGCGGGTCAGAAATCTGATGGAAACCCGATGAGTACCCAGCGATGAGTACTTTGTTGTGCTCTGTGATGGGCCCTGCTGCATCCGCAGTGGAAGCCCGCAGCAAATAGACGGTTCGTGCCTGGCTCGGTGCGGACCGAGACAGGAGAAATGTGGCCAAGGTCCGCGTACACGAGCTCGCCAAAGAGCTCGGCATTACCTCGAAGGACGCAGTCGCAAAACTGCAGGAACTGGGCGAATTCGTCCGGTCGGCGTCTTCAACCATTGAAGCGCCCGTAGTCAAGAAGCTTCGTGGGGCATTCCCCGACGCAGCGTCAAAGCCGGCCGCAAAGCCGGCCAGCTCTGCCCCCCGCCCGGCGGCTCCGGCACCGGCAGCACCCGCAGCGGAGGCGGCAGCAGAAGCCCCCGCTCCCGCTGCAGAGAAGCCCGCTGCTCCGGCGCCGACCGCACCCACGCCGTCGGCTCCCACCCCGGCAGCTCCCGCGGCACCGGCGCCCAAGGCAGAGAACAAGCCCGCAGCCCCGGCACCCGCCCCGGCTCCCAAAACCGAGGACAAGCCCGCCGCTCCGGCAGCACCGGCCGATTCCTCTTCAGCACCCCGCCCGGGTGCACCGCGCCCCGGAGCTTCCGGCCCGCGCCCCGGCAACAACCCGTTCGCTACCTCCCAGGGAATGCCCCGTCCCCGCGGCCGCGGCGACGGCGATCGTGGCCAGGGCGGTCCCCGTCCGGGCAACAACCCGTTTGCCACTTCCCAGGGCATGCCCCGTCCCGGCCAGCGCCGTGACGAGTCCGAGCGCACCGGAGCTCCCGGCGCAGCAGGACCCCGTCCGGCAGCCGGTGCAGGCGGTCCCCGTCCCGGCGCACCCCGTCCGGGTGCACCGCGTCCGGGTGCTCCCCGTCCCGGCGCTCCGCGCCCCGGCGGCGCTTCCGGAAACCGTCCGACTCCGGGCATGATGCCCAACCGCACTGAGCGGCCCGCAGCCCCGGCACGTCCGGGCGCAGGCGGACCCCGCCGCGGACCCCGCGGCGCGCCCGGGTCCCGCCGCGGTGCCGTTGGCCGCGGCGTCGGGAAGGGCGGCCCCGGACGCGGCGGCACAGCCGGGGCTTTCGGCAAGGGCGGCGCAGGACGCGGCAAGCAGCGCAAGTCGAAGCGGGCAAAGCGGCAGGAACTGGAGCAGATGTCGGCTCCGTCGCTGGGCGGCGTTTCGGTACCCCGCGGCGACGGCAACACCGTTGTCCGGCTCCGCCGCGGCGCGTCCATCACGGACTTCGCTGACAAGATTGAGGCAAACCCGGCAGCACTGGTCACCGTGCTGTTCCACCTCGGTGAAATGGCCACGGCCACCCAGTCCCTGGACGAAGAGACGTTCGGTGTACTCGGTGAGGAACTGGGCTACAAGATCCAGGTTGTCTCGCCGGAAGACGAAGAGCGCGAGCTGCTCTCCAGCTTCGACATCGACTTCGAAGCCGAGCTGGAAGCCGAAGGCGACGACGAACTTGAGGCCCGTCCTCCGGTAGTCACCGTCATGGGCCACGTTGACCACGGTAAGACCCGCCTGCTTGACGCCATCCGCAACACCAAGGTTGTTGAAGGCGAAGCCGGCGGCATTACCCAGCACATCGGTGCCTACCAGATCGCCTTCGAACACGAAGACACTGAGCGGGCCATCACCTTCATCGATACCCCGGGCCACGAGGCGTTCACCGCCATGCGTGCCCGTGGTGCGAAGGTCACCGACATTGCTGTCCTGGTTGTGGCAGCGGACGACGGCGTTATGCCGCAGACCGTTGAGGCACTCAACCACGCACAGGCAGCAAACGTGCCGATCGTGGTTGCCGTGAACAAGATCGACAAGGAAGGCGCCAACCCGGAGAAGGTCCGCGGCCAGCTGACCGAGTACGGCCTGGTTCCGGAAGAATACGGTGGCGACACCATGTTCGTTGAGGTCTCGGCACGCCAGAACCTGAACATCGACGCCCTGCTCGAGGCCGTGCTGCTTACCGCAGATGCTGCCCTGGACATGCGTGCCAACCCGAACAAGGACGCTCGAGGCATTGCCATCGAAGCGAACCTGGACAAGGGCCGCGGCGCCGTCGCGACCGTCCTGGTCCAGTCAGGTACGCTGCGCGTCGGCGACACGATCGTGGCGGGCACCGCCCACGGCCGCGTTCGTGCCATGTTCGACGAGAACGGCGACGCCGTAACCGAAGCCGGACCGTCGCGTCCGGTCCAGGTCCTCGGCCTGTCCAACGTCCCGCGTGCCGGTGACACCTTCTTCGTGACCGATGACGAGCGTACTGCCCGCCAGATCGCCGAGAAGCGTGAAGCTGCGGACCGCAACGCCGCTCTGGCCAAGCGCCGCAAGCGCATCAGCCTTGAGGACTTCGACCAGGCTGTCGCTGACGGCAAGGTTGACACCCTTAACCTCATCCTCAAGGGTGACGTTTCCGGTGCCGTTGAAGCCCTGGAAGACTCCCTGCTCAAGATCGACGTCGGGGACGGCGTGCAGCTGCGCGTTATCCACCGCGGCGTCGGTGCCATCACGCAGAACGACGTCAACCTGGCGACCGTGGACAACGCGATCATCATCGGCTTCAACGTCAAGCCTGCAGAGCGTGTGGCCGACCTGGCCGAGCGCGAAGGCGTGGACATGCGCTTCTACTCCGTCATCTACGCAGCAATTGATGACATTGAGCTGGCCCTCAAGGGCATGCTCAAGCCGGAGTACGAGGAAGTCCAGCTCGGCACCGCCGAGGTCCGCGAAGTCTTCCGTTCCTCCAAGTTCGGCAACATTGCCGGCTCGATTGTCCGCTCCGGTGTTATCCGGCGCAACGCCAAGGCACGGGTCACCCGCGACGGCAAGGTCATCGGCGAGAACCTCACCGTTGATTCGCTCAAGCGGTTCAAGGACGACGCCACCGAGGTCCGCACGGACTTCGAGTGTGGTATCGGCCTGGGGTCCTTCAACGACGTCAAGGAAGGCGACATCATCGAGACCTTCGAGATGCGCGAGAAGCCGCGGGTCTAGTACCCCGGCCTGGGGCCGCCGGCCGGGGGGGCCCCTGCCTGCGGACCTTTTGGGTCCGCTCTGCCTCGGCTGGCCGCGCAGTACCTGCAGGCCGGAGGCACTTCAGCGCACGACGGCGGCCCTTCCCGGTCGCCGTCGCTGCGAACCCCACATCTTAATCTAAGGAGAGGTAATGGCAGATCCAGCACGCGCTGCGAAACTCGCTGACCGCATCAAGGTGGTAGTTGCCCAGGCGCTCGAGCGGCGGATCAAGGATCCCCGGCTGGGATTCGTGACCATCACCGACGCCCGCGTTACCAATGACCTGCAGCACGCCACCGTTTACTACACCGTTTTCGGCGACGAAGCACAGCAGGCAGACACCAAGGCAGCCCTGGAATCCGCCCGCGGCATCCTCCGCTCGGAGGTGGGCAAGAACATCACGGTCCGGCTCACCCCGACGCTTGAATTCGTCGCTGACGAGATTCCGGTGAACGCCAGCCACTTGGAAGAACTGATCCGGGAAGCCAAGAAGCGCGACGAAGAACTCGCAGCGCTGAAGCAGGGTGCCGCTTACGCCGGCGACGCCGATCCCTACCGCAGGGACGATGACGACGACGAAGAGGACCTGCAGGACGCACCGGCAGAGGACTCCGACGCCCGCAGCTAGCGCGAACAGGTTTCAGCAAAAAGGAGCGGCCCCCCGCAAAAGGGGTGCCGCGGCGTTTTGTGTGCGGGGTTTGTCGGGGGTGGGGTCGGGCGGCGGTCCGGCCGGCAGGGGCAGTCCCTTCG
>NZ_JAXIOM010000013.1:0-63595 GCF_049311025.1 Arthrobacter sp. 3Tela_A | reverse complement strand
GGCGCCCGCGTCTGTTGTGTAAAAGACCCCGCCCCCCCCCCGCGGGGGGGGGCTCCGCTCTTTTTACCCGCGGGAGAAAGGCCGCAGTGTCTACTTCTTCTCGTCAGAATCCAGCAGGGACATGAGGTAAGCGCCGTAGCCGCTCTTTACGAGGGGCTCGGCACGTTCGCGGAGTTCGTCGTCGGAGAGGAAACCAAGGCGCCAGGCCACTTCCTCCGGGGCACCGATCTTCATTCCCTGACGGTGCTCGATGGTGCGGATGAAGTTGGACGCGTCGTTCAGGGAATCGAACGTGCCGGTGTCCAGCCACGCAGTACCACGGGGGAGGATGTCCACCCGCAGCTTTCCACGTTCCAGATAGGTCCGGTTGACGTCGGTGATTTCCAGTTCGCCGCGGGGCGAGGGCTTGAGGGACCGCGCGATTTCCACCACGTCGTTGTCGTAGAAGTACAGGCCCGGGACTGCGTACTTGCTCTTGGGCTTCGCAGGTTTCTCTTCGAGCGAGAGCGCGTTGCCGGCGTCGTCAAACTCCACGACGCCGTAGGCGGTTGGATCGCTGACCCGGTAGCCGAAGACAGCACCGCCGTCGATGTTGCGGAAGCGCCGCAGCTGCGTTCCCATTCCAGGGCCGTAGAAGATGTTGTCGCCCAGCACGAGGGCAACCGGACCGTTGCCGATGTGCTCGGCACCCAGGATGAAAGCCTGGGCAAGCCCGTCCGGGGAGGGCTGCTGAACGTAGCTGAGAGAGATGCCGAACTGGCTGCCGTCTCCGAGCAGCCGCTGGAACTGCTCTGCATCGTGAGGGGTCGTGACAATGAGAATGTCGCGGATACCCGCGAGGATCAGGGTTGAAAGCGGGTAATAGATCATCGGCTTGTCGTACACCGGGACGAGCTGCTTGCTGATTCCAAGGGTGATGGGATGCAGCCGTGATCCCGTACCGCCAGCCAATATGATTCCGCGCATGGAATAATGATGTCCCAGAGAGCTGGGCCCGCAAAATCTGGCACCGGGCTCTCGCGCGTCACGGATTCCCGGACAGCCGCTGCTTTCCCCAAGGATAGGTTCACTTTGCGCGATACCCGAACGCCAGGCACCAGCCCGGGAGAAGGCACTGGGGGGACCATCGGCAGATCCTCTGCCGCAGGTGTAGGCGCTGCTTCACTGGTGTCTGCGGCGGTGGGGTACGCGGTACTGCTGATTTCAGCCAGGACCCTCTCACCGGAGGAGAACGCCGGCTTCCTGACCTTCTGGTCCTTTGTCTTTTTCGTTTTTGGCGTCCTTGGCGGCATTGTCATCGAATCGACCCGTGCTGCCAGGTCCTCGCTTGAATCAGGTCCAAACCCGGCAGGTGCCCGCATCGGTCCGGTCGCCGTCGGCTTGGGTGCCGCAGCCGCGCTGATTCTGCTGGCCACGTCCTTCCTCTGGGGCGGACCGCTGTTTGGATCCTCAGCTCTCTACCTGGTGCCCATCATCTGCATCGCTGCACTGCTTTACTCAGGGCATGCCAGCACCGTGGGTTCCCTTGGGGGCAGCGGGCGCTGGAGCGAGTACTCGGCCGTCACGGTCGCGGAGTCCCTCCTCAGGCTGGCCGGGGTGGGTGCTGCAGTCCTGCTGGGGGCCAGCACCGGCGGCCTCGCCACAGCGACGGCACTGGGTGCAGCTTCCTGGATGTTCTTCCTGCTGGTTTCCAAACGCACACGGAGCTCCTTTACAGTGCGGGCAGATGTACCTGCCCGCGAATTCATCCGCAACATCCTGCTTGCCTGCCTTGCCGCTACAGCCAGCTCGGCGCTGCTCGTTGGTTTTCCCGTCATGCTGAAATTCACGACGACGGACAGCATCTACCTGGCTTCCGCACCGCTGCTCATGGCATTGTCCCTGACCCGGGCACCACTGATGATCCCGCTGATGGCATATCAAAGTGTGGCCATCACCCATTTCATGGCGCGAAAGTCTGAAGGCGCCAAAGCCTATCTTCCATTGTTCCTGGTGGTGCTGGGGGTCGCTGCCGCCGGTGCCGTGGCGGCCGGTCTGATCGGTCCGTGGCTGATGGTTTTCCTGCTGGGTCCTGACTACAACGTGGACGGACTGGTCCTCGCAGCCTTGACCATGGATTCAGGGTTCCTGGCACTGCTGACTCTCACCGGCGCCCTGGCCGTGGCCGCCAACCAGCACCGCGCCTATTCCCTTGGCTGGGTCGCAGCGGCAGCCGTGTCACTGGCCGTGCTGTTCCTGCCGGTGGGCATTGAACTCAAGACTGTCCTCAGTCTGGCCGCCGGCCCGCTGTGCGGCGTGGCGATCCATACCTGGTTTGTGCAGCGCAGCCTTCGCAATCCGGCCTGACTCAAGAGCTGAGCGGCACGCTGCCGTCAACCGGCTGCCCGCCGGAAACCGGTAGGCTGGTGCCATGCAGAAACTCCTTGTTACCGGCGGTGCCGGCTTTATTGGTTCAAACTTCGTGCACTACGCGCTGGCCAACACGGATTCTTCCATCACGGTACTGGACAAGCTCACCTACGCCGGCAACCTCGCCTCGCTCGAAGGCCTTCCCGGGGACCGCTTTACGTTTGTCCAAGGTGACATCTGCGACGCAGACCTGGTGGACCGGCTGGTGGCAGACGCCGACGTCGTGGTGCATTACGCGGCGGAATCCCACAATGACAACTCGCTGCACGATCCGCGGCCGTTCCTGGATACCAACATCATCGGCACCTACACGCTGATCGAGGCCGCCCGGAAGCACGGGGTGCGCTTCCACCACATCTCCACGGACGAGGTCTACGGTGACCTGGAACTCGATGACCCGGAGCGGTTCACCGAGTCCACACCGTACAACCCCTCCAGCCCGTACTCCTCCACGAAGGCCGGTTCGGACCTGCTGGTGCGTGCCTGGGTGCGTTCCTTCGGTCTGCAGGCGACGATCAGCAACTGTTCCAATAACTACGGCCCGTACCAGCATGTGGAGAAGTTCATTCCGCGGCAGATCACCAACGTGCTCGACGGGATCCGTCCCAAGCTCTACGGTGCCGGGGAGAACGTCCGGGACTGGATCCACGCCAACGACCATTCCTCGGCCGTCCTGACCATCATCGAGAAGGGCGAGATCGGGCAGACCTACCTGATCGGCGCTGACGGGGAAAAGAACAACAAGGAGGTCGTTGAGCTGATTCTGAAGCACATGGGTCAGCCGGCTGATGCCTATGACCAGGTCATCGACCGGCCCGGCCATGACCTGCGCTACGCCATCGATTCAACGCGGCTGCGCACGGAACTGGGCTGGGAACCGAAGTTCTCCAACTTCGATGCCGGCATCGAAGACACCATCGCGTGGTACCGGGATAACGAAGCCTGGTGGCGCCCGCAGAAAGCCGAAACCGAAGCCAAGTACAAGGTCCAGGGACAGTAACGGCCATGGTTGAATTCTCCAAGGCACTGACTGCGCACGAAACGCCGATTCCCGGCGTCGTGCTTTATGACCTGCCGGTCCACGGCGATAACCGCGGCTGGTTCAAGGAGAACTGGCAGCGGGAAAAGATGCTGGCGCTGGGGCTGCCGGATTTCGGCCCGGTGCAGAACAACATTTCCTTCAACGAGAAGGCCGGCACCACCCGCGGCATCCACGCCGAACCGTGGGACAAATACATTTCAGTTGCCACCGGACGGATCTTCGGCGCCTGGGTGGACCTGCGCGAAGGCCCCAGCTTCGGAACCGTGTTCACCGCGGAACTGGACCCAAGCCAGGCCATCTTCATTCCCCGCGGGGTGGGCAACGCCTTCCAGACGCTGGAAGACAACACCGCCTACACCTACCTGGTCAACGACCACTGGAGCGCTGATGCGCAGGGACAGTACACCTTCCTGAACCTCGCGGATGAGACCGCTGCCATCGGCTGGCCGATCCCGCTGGAGCAGGCTGAGCTTTCGGATAAGGACCGGGCGCATCCCCGCTTGGCCGACGTGGTTCCGATGAAGCCGAAGAAAGTCCTGGTCCTGGGCGCGGACGGCCAGCTCGGGCGTGCGCTGCGCACGGCGTACGACGGCGATGCCTCCGTCGAGTTCGCCGGACGGGCCGACTTCGACCTGACGGATCCGGCTTCGTATGAGCGGAACTGGAAGAACTATTCCGCGATCATCAACGCGGCCGCCTACACGGCAGTGGACGCAGCGGAGACCCCTGAGGGCCGGCGCCTGGCCTGGGAAATCAACGTCACCGCCGTCGCACGGCTGGCCCGTGTTGCCGCGGCGAACCGGCTGACGCTGGTGCACGTCTCCAGCGATTACGTCTTCGACGGCACCCGCGAGATGCACCCGGAGGACGAGCCTTTCTCCCCGCTGGGGGTCTACGGCCAGACCAAAGCAGCCGGCGACGCCGTCGTCTCCGTGGTCCCGCAGCACTATATTGTGCGGACCAGCTGGGTCATCGGAGACGGCAGCAACTTCGTGCGCACCATGGCCTCACTCGCCGAACGCGGGATCAAACCGTCCGTAGTGAACGACCAGATCGGGAGGCTGTCCTTCACCGAGGACATCGCCGCCGGCATCCGGCACCTGCTTAGCACCGGCGCCCCGTACGGAACCTACAATTTGAGCAACACCGGTGACCCGGCAAGCTGGGCAGAGATCGCGGCATCGGTTTATGAGCTGAACGGCAAGCCCCGCCAAGCTGTCACCGGTGTCAGCACTGAGGACTATTTCCGGGACAAGGCTGCTGCGCCGCGGCCGCTGAATTCGGCGCTGGAGCTGGGCAAGCTCGAAGCTGCGGGATTCCGGCCTGCAGACGCGGCCGAGCGGTTGGCGGAATACGTAAACGGGGCACCGAATGCCTGATCCCGGGGCCACAGTTGGCATTTACATACCGTTCTGGGGCGAACTGGAATACCTGCGGACAGCTGTCGAAAGCGTGCAGGCACAGACCGACGCCGACTGGACCCTCACAGTAGTCAACGACGCACATCCGGACCGCTCCGTTGACGCGTACTTCGACACACTCACGGACCCCCGCATCCGATATGTGAGGAACGAGGTCAACTGCGGGATCACTGAGAACTTCCGCCGGTGCGTGCAAATGGCGACCGAGCCGCGCGTCGTCGTGATGGGCTGTGATGATTTCCTCCTGCCCGGATATGTGGAGGCGATCCGGAGGGCCCACGCGCTGCATCCTGACGCTGGGCTCATCCAGCCCGGCGTTGTTGTCAAGGACGAACACGGCAAGACTGTCAGCACCCTGGTCGACTCGGTGAAGCAGAAACTGATGCGTCCGCGCCGCCCCGGACCCGCACTGCTGGGCGGGGACAAACTGGCAGCGAATCTGATGCAGGGCAACTGGCTCTACTGGCCGTCTCTGGCGTTTCGCCGGGAAGCGATCCAGAAACATGATTTCAGGGATGGTTTTCCTGTCATTCAGGACCTGGCGCTGATTCTTGACCTGCTCCTGGACGGGGAGGAGCTGCTGCTCGTCCCGGAGACCGTGTTCGCCTACCGCCGCCACAGTTCGAGCGCTTCGTCGCTGGAACTGCTGGACGGTTCCCGGTTCGCGGGGGAGCGGCGGTTCTTCCGCCATGCTGCGGAACTGGCTGCACCCCGGGGCTGGAGGCAGACAACATGGGCTGCCCGCATGCACCTTACGTCCCGCCTGCACGCGCTGGTGCTGTTGCCGGGTACGCTGCGCCGACGCGACCTGCGGACTGCGGCGCTCGTCCTGCGGCACGCATTCGGAAGCTAGCAGGGAGACTTCCGGCCGCCAGGTGAGTTGCCGAACATAAAGGGAAGGCCCCGTTTCTCAAGAGAACCGGGGCCTTCCCTTTTGCAACTTGCGCCGCTGCTAGGGACAGCCAACAAACTTGTACAGGGATGCCTCGCCCACGCTTGCGACCTTCTCGAAGTCAGGATCCGCGTCCAGTTCCTCAATGCCGGGGTAACGGTGGTCCCCGCCGTGGACCTCACGCGTGCCGAAGTCCAGCACGTAGTCGACGCCTGTTGCCTCCACCGCATCGCAGACCTCGGGCATCGAATCAGCGTTCTTGAGATTGTTGTCGACTACCGCAGCCTCGGGACTGGTGTTGGAGAGCGTGTGCTTGTAAGTGGTGTCCCGGTCAGCAATAGCGTAGGCCAGCGCACCACCTGTCCACGGGTTCACGGCGATGACGGCGTCGGGTTCGGTGAGTTCGGGAAGCTGGCGGATCAGTTCGAGCTCATCGGTGGACACTAGAGCCGAATCATCGGTCACGGCATAGACTCCGCGGGCACTGGCGACGGCAGTGTCCATGCTGGCACGCTGGGTCAGCGGGAGCAGTACAAGGACAACGGCGAGACCCAGGGCGAAGGGTGCGGCTGCCGCAACGGGGCCGGCAGCCCCGGAGAGGCGGGCACGAACCCAACGGTCCGCTGGTTCCAGGATCAGCTGCAGGCCCAGGATGGCCAGCGGTGCGCCCACAATCGGGAGGATCGCTGCGAGGCGGTAGGGATCGTTGTACCAAACGCCGGTGACGAACATGCGGTTATCAGAAATCGGGTAGCCGGCAGCGACGGCAAAAAGCCAGATGCTCAGCAGGTACGCGCCGGCCACCCACAGCAGCCGGGGGCGGCGGAAGCAGTAAATCAGGCCAAGCAGCACCAGGATACTGATGACGACGGCGGCAGGCCGTCCGAACGGTGCATTAAGCAGCGCTTCGCCAAAGGCCTGTGGCGCTGTCTCGACCCGGTTCCAGACAGCCGCTTCCTTGGGGGGCCGGATCAGCTTCCACATGACGAGGAAGACGCCCGCGGCGGCCGCGGCAGCCAGCGTGGCGAGCAGGTACCGGGACCAGGACGCCCCGGACCTGTGCAGGGACATGATGCCGCGGACATAGGCTGAAACTACGGCCGGGACGGCCAGAGCGAAAAGCGTCATCACACCGTTGGGGTGGGAAACGGCCACCCCGGGCACTGTCAGCATCGCCAGCAGGATCAAGGTGAAAACGGGTATGCCCGGGTGGGGGACCTGGCGCATGATTCCGGCGAGGATCACCAGCGCGGCGGGAACCATCGAGAGCGAGAGAACATTGGGGTAGAGCACACCGAAGTCCAGCAGCAGGATGGGGAACGCGGAGAAGCTGCCCACCACGATGCCGGCGCCCAGGACGGCCGCGGGTGCCAGGTTGGCGAGCCGGCGCACGGCGAACAGCACGCTCAGCGGCCAGACGGCGGCGGACACGGCAATGATTGCTGCACTGGTGGCCGCGGTCACCGGAACACCGGAAAGCTGAACAATCAAGGAAACGATCCCGTGCCAGGCGGCGGGATAGAAATACGCCGGCTGGTCCGCGGTAGTCATGGACGTCAGGGTGAGTGAGGAGGCGTTGCCCGTATCCAGGATGTAACGGACTGCGTTGAGGTGGAAATTGTTGTCGAAGGTCTGGGAAAAGTTCTCCGGGGCACCGATGACGTGCACCACTTGCCAGCCGATGAGCAGGAACGCTGCTGCCGCTGCAGCAAACCAAGGCCCCTGATGCCGGAGGAAGGAATGCTCTGCGGACCCTGCACTCCGTGCTGGGTACCAGGAGAAACGTGTGATGCCGTAGCAGGCAGCAAGGACCAGCACCGTGAGCACCAGGACCGGAAGGATGCTCCAGGCAATCCCGGCGAAGGGTGCCGCAATGGCGCTGACGCTGACAAGCGTGACCGTCACCAGCGGTGCTACCGCTACAGCGTCAAACAGGCGAAGCCTCAGGGTCAGGCTGATAGCCAAACCAGGCACGATAAGAAGTGCCAGGGCTATGAGTATTGCGGGAAGGGCCCCGAGCCAATCCATGCGTGAAAATCCTCCGGTGTGTAGGCGGGCTGCAAGGCCCCGCCAATTCTAGCTGTTTAGCGCGCAGAACCCCGATTCGGCCTTGCGGCAAAGTGGCGGGGGCTTAGCGAGTTCTATAGCCTGTAGCTACTATGCGTATACGTGGCGGGGCGTCAGAACCGCAAACCCGGCCGACACCAGCCATCACTACTGCCGGCACCGCGGCCGTCATTACTGCCTTCAACCCACCCGTCGAGCTGGCGGGCCGAGTGGCTTCGATGCTCGACGAGTTCCGCGCCGTGGCAGTCGTCGACGACGGATCAACGGACGGAAGCGGGGTATTGGCCGAGGTCGAACGCCTCGGCGCCACAGTCATCAGGCACGGCAGGAACGAGGGCATCGGTGCGGCCCTGAACACAGGCATAACGGCACTGCTGGATCGGCACACCGGCCTTTCCTACATTGTGACCTTCGACCAGGACTCTGAACCGCCCGCCGGACTGCTGCACAAATATGAGCAGGCACGTCAGGCTGCCGCTGCGGACGGACTCGCGGTGGGCTCCGTCAGCCCCGAAAGCGTCTCCGGGAGCCGGGTGCTGAGCCGGGGCGGAAGCGGCGGCTACCTGGAAGTCGCCGAGCCCATCCAGTCGGCCCTGCTTCTCTCACGGGCTGCACTGGACACTGTCGGTGGTTTCGATGAGGGTCTCTTCATCGATGGCGTGGACACAGACTTCTACTGGCGACTGCGGAAAGCCGGCTTCTCCGCGGTCGCTGCTCCCGGCGTCGCGCTGGAACACTCACTGGGAACGCGCACGCAGGCACGTTTCCTGGGCCGCCCGCTGCGGGTCCGGAACCAGCCTGTTGAGCTGATGCAGAGCGCCCCGTTCCGCTACTACTACATCGGCCGGAACCGCATCCACCTGCTGCGCCGGTATTTCAGCACCCAGCCGAGCTGGATGCTGCGCGGACTGGCCCTGGACCTAAGGCATGTGATTGTTGTCGGCTTCCTGGGAACAGAGCGCAGGCAGCGGCTGCGGTATTTTGTAAAGGGGACCGCCGACGGGCTGCGGGGCCGCACAGGCAAAGCCCAGGACACGAGGTGAGGAAGTCAATGGACGCCTCGGCAGCGAACACTCAACCACAGCAGAATAGGTATGCAGAGCGCGTGGAACAAGCTGAAAAACCAACGGCCGGACGGCTGCTGGTCATCATGCCTGCCTGGAACGAATCCGCCTCGGTAGGCAACACCGTTGCGGAAGTCATCCGGACAGTGCCCAACTGCGACGTCCTGGTCGTGGACGACGGATCAACGGACAACACAGCAGACCTGGCTGAAGCGGCAGGTGCTGCGGTGCTTCGGCTGCCCTTCAACCTTGGCGTCGGCGGCGCCATGCGCGCAGGCTACAAGTACGCGCAGCGGTGGAACTACAGCCAGGCGATCCAGGTGGATGCGGACGGCCAGCACGATCCCAAGGACCTGATCAACGTGGTCAAGGGGCTGGAAGTTGCTGACATCTCCATCGGAGCACGGTTCGCGGACAAGGGAAACTACGAAGTCCGGGGTCCGCGCAAATGGGCGATGGTCTTCCTCGGCTGGGCAATTTCCCGGATTGCCAAGACCAGGCTCACGGACGTCACGTCAGGCTTCCGGGCAGCAAACACCAAGGCCATCGCGCAGTACTGCGAGCACTATCCGGCTGAGTACCTTGGGGACACGATCGACTCGCTGGTCGTTGCAGTGCGTTCCGGCCTGACCGTAACGCAGGTGCCCGTGGAGATGCGTCCCCGGCAGGGCGGACAGCCCAGCCACAATCCAGCCAAGGCTGCCCTCTACCTGGGCCGCAGCGGATTCGCGCTGCTGATCGCCATGACCCGCAAAAAGACCCGGCTCGCCGGCACGGAAGGAGCAGCAGAATGAACACAGTGCTGCCGTTCATCCTGGCGCTCGCCGTCGTCGGTTCCGTCATCTGGCTGCTCCGCCAGCGCAAGCTGCGCGAGAAGTATGCTGCACTCTGGATCGTGGTAGGCCTGGTCACCCTGATCTTGGCGGGTTTCCCCCAGCTGCTCGACTGGGCTACCCAAATCTCCGGCTTCGCGCTGCCCTCCAACCTTCTTTTTATGCTGGCGATCTTCCTGCTGATGGGCGTGTGCCTGCACCTCTCGCTGGAAATCTCCGTGGTGGAGGACGAGACGCGTGCACTGGCAGAGGAAGCCGCCATCCTGCGCAGCCAGCTTGACGGCCTGCAGAACCAGGTGGAGCGCCTGCAGCATCAGGTCTCGGCCGCCGACGGCGGAAGCGCGGAGCAGCTGCCGCCGGGAGAACACCAGTGAGCGGAGAAGTACGGGCCAGCGTCTGTATGGCCGCCTACAACGGATCCCGCTGGATTGGCGAGCAGATCGAATCGATCCTCGCGGACCTGGGCCCGGAAGACGAATTGGTTGTCGTGGATGACAAATCCACGGACAACACAGCGGACGTCGTCGCCGAAATCGGTGACCCCCGGATCCGCCTGGTGCGGTCCGAAGTCAACGAACGCTACGTCCGGACTTTCGGCAAGGCAGCAGCCCTGGCCCGCGGGCAGTACATTTTCCTGGCGGACCAGGACGACATCTGGGTCCCCGGCCGGACAGCAAAGATGATCGATGCCCTCGGAAAGACCGCCATGGTTGCCGGGAATGTTGCCCTCTTCGGCGGGCCGGCGGAGAACGCACCATGGTCCTTGCGCGCCAGGGACTCAAAACGGCGCCTGGCCAACATCACCGGAGTCATGGTGGGGTACCGCCCCTACTACGGCTGCGCCATGGGCTTCCGCCGCGACTTCGCGGACGTTGTACTGCCCATGCCGCGGTTCCTCTACGAATCGCACGATCTCTGGATGGCGCTGGCCGGCAACCTGGCGGGTGAAATGACGCACCTGGGTGAACCGGTGCTGTACCGCCGGCTGCACGAGGACAACGAGACTCCACGCCACTGGCGCCGCCTGGACCGGATCCTCAAAGCACGCTGGATGCTTCTGCGGGCACTGGTCACCGCAGGTTACCGTCTCCGGCGGCGGAACCGCCGGGCTGCCTGAGCTCCAGCCTTTATCCCGTATAACAACAACAGCGGACTCCCCCGAAAGGGTGTCCGCTGTTGTTGTTGGTGTGCACGCTGCCTAACGCGCTACGCCAACGTTCGTCCCGGTGCCCCGGTCCCACCGCCCGGTTAGCGGGCGGTCCCCGGGGTTGCCGAACTGGAAGCTGGTGCTGGCCGTCGGCCGGATGTTGCTGTTGGTCAGGTACCAGTAGCTTCCGCGTTTTACGCCCACGGTGCTGAACCGGTCATTGTTCCAGTCCCCGGAGACCGGGGTGTCTCCGGCGTTGCCGAACAGGAAGGCTCCGGCAACACCGGGGCGGATGTTGCTGTTGGTCAGGTAGAAGCGCTGGGCAACGCCCTCCGGGCGGGCAACTCCGAGGGTGTCGTAGCCGTCTCCGTCCCAGTCTCCAACAAGGGCGGTGTCGCCGACGTCACCGAACGCGAAGACGCCGTCCGCTACGCCGCTGGTATTGGAGTTCTTCAGGTAGACCGTGCCGTTGCGGAAGACGCCGATGGTGTCCCGGCCGTTTCCGTCCCAGTCGCCGCAGATGGGCTGGTCTCCGGGGTCCCCATACCGGACCTCCTGCGCGGCTGCTGCGCCGGTCAGGGACTCGCGGATGTACCAGGTGCCTCTGCGGAAGGCCGCGGGGGTGGCGATGCCGTCCCCGTTCCAGTCGCAGGTCAGGTACTGGTCGCTGCCGTTTCCGTACTCGAGGCCCTTCACCGGGTTGCTGCGGAAGTACAGCTGTCCCGGGCGTCCCACCGAGGCCTGGCGCGCGAAGCTGCGCAGCTGGGCGACTGAGCCCTGGTAGACGTTTGAATCGCCTTCGAACGGGCCGGTGCTGCTGTACTGCCAGAGCGTGTATCGGGACCAGCCGTTGGGCAGGGCGCCGGGGCCGGTGGTGTTGTAGGCAGCGATGTGCAGGGGCTGCCCCGCGAAGGCACCGGAGTTGCCGGTGCAGGTGCGCCACCAGTCCGTGGTGGTGTAGATCATTGGCAGGCGCCCCGTGCGGGCTGCGACTGTCTGCGAGAAGTCCCTGATCCAGGACACCATCTGGCCGGCGGTCATGTTGTAGCAGGTGTTGCCGAGGGAGGGGTAGGGGTTGTATTCGATGTCCAGCAGCGGGGGAAGGGTATTGCCGTCGGGGGACCATCCGCCGCCGTTGTTCACGAAGTAGTTGGCCTGGGCGGCACCGCTGGAAACGTTGGGGATGGCGAAGTGGTAGGCGCCCCGCAGCATTCCCACAGACGAAGAGCCGGTGTACTGGCTGGAGAACAGCGGGTTCTTGTAGGACGTGGCCTCAGTGGCCTTGACGTAGGCGAAGCGCGCGCCCTGGTTCCAGGCGCGGCTCCAGTTGACGGCCGGCTGGTGGCTGCTGACATCCATGCCCTGCAGCCCGGCGGGCTGCCAGGTAGCGGCGAGTGAGATTCCCGGGGCGCTGGAGGTGTGCTGCAGTGCGGGGACGGCCAGCGGCACGCTTGCTTCTGCTGCGGCGGCCGCCGGCGAAGCAACCTCGGGGGCGTCACCCGCGGATACATCGCTGGAGAGATCCGTGGCGAGTTCCGGATCTGCCAGGCCGCTGATGATCAGTTTGTCCTCGGCATCGAGGCGCTCCGCGATTTCCCCGCTGCCGGGGGCCTGCGGATCACGGGTTTCTTCCAAGCGCTCAAGGCCCTGGCCCATCTTGGCGCCCAGGATACCGATGATTTCGGCAAGCTCCTCCTCGGTCAGCGCGGAGGGGTCCGGGACCTCGACCTCAGCGGGTTCCGGGACAGCAGGGGACGTAGACGGCGTGGCCTGTTCCGGTGTGGTTCCCGGAGCCGGGGCCGGCAGCTGCTCTGGAACTTCTGTGGGTTCCGGCGACGAAGGTGCTGGGTTCTCCGGCAGCGCCGGTGCGGATTCAGCGGGATTCGGAATCCCGGGTGACGGGCTGGCCGGAGCGGTTTCGGTGACGGCACTGTCCGGGGGGAGCTGTGCGGCAGCAGCGGGTGCCGTGGTGGCGGCAAGTGCCAGGCAGAGCAGGCCTGCCAGCACGGGAGCGGATGAACGGTATTTCACGGGGTCTCCAGATGCAGTGGACTTCAACCTGAACCTTACCGGGACTGGTGAGAATACTGTGACCCGTGACAGGTCTGGAATCTATAGCGGGAATGCCGGAAATCGAAAGGGTCCACGGCTGCTGTAAACGCGCCCGCGGCAAGTTCCCCACAAAGGTGTTTTCCACATTAGGCACCCTTCACTCTCGTCAGCCGGGGTTTATTCACCTATTCTCGCCGGCATGGCCGGACCGGCCTGGAGGTTCTGTCTCATTAAGCGGCAGGAATGCCGTTCGGATGACCCGGGGGAGCGCGATGGACGCGGTGCGTATTGTCGAAGACGAGGTGCGCGAGCTCATCCGTGTCCGTGGCCTGGACCCGGCACGCCAGGCCGGCGAGGTCCGGCGCCTGGTGGAAGCAGCGGTACAGGATTACGACGAACGCTCCCTGCTCGGAACCCTCCCGCCCCTGGGCCATCTTGATAAGGCCCGGAAGCATGTCTTCGACGCGGTCGCCGGGTATGGAGCGCTCCAGCCGCTGCTCGATGATCCAACCGTCGAAGAAGTGTGGATCAACTCGCCCGGTGAGGTTTACGTCGCCCGGGACGGGCGTTCTGAGCTGACAGCGCTGAACCTCTCATCGGATCAGGTCAGGGACCTGGTCGAGAGGATGCTGAAGTCCTCCGGCCGCCGGCTGGACCTCTCCTCGCCGTTTGTCGATGCTGCCCTGCCGGACGGCTCGCGCCTGCATGTGGTCATTCCGGACGTGACCCGCAGGCACTGGGCGGTCAACATACGCAAGTTCATCGTCCGGGCCAGCAGGCTGGACCACCTTGTGGAACTGGGGACCCTAACGCCCCAGGCCGCCCGGTTTCTCTCCGCGGCGGTGGCCGGCGGACTTAACATCCTGGTCTCCGGGGCAACACAGGCCGGTAAAACAACCATGCTGAACTGTCTGGCGGCATCCATTGGGGCCCGGGAACGGGTTGTCACGGTTGAAGAGATCTTTGAACTGCAGCTGCCCCTGCGCGACGTCGTGGGCCTTCAGTGCCGCCAGCCCAACCTGGAGGGGACAGGAGAGATCCCGCTTCGGCGCCTGGTCAAGGAGGCCCTGCGGATGCGGCCGGACCGCCTGATCGTGGGTGAGGTCCGGGAGGCCGAGAGCCTGGACATGCTGATCGCCTTAAATTCAGGCCTTCCCGGGATGTGCACGGTCCACGCCAACAGCGCGCACGACGCCGTCACTAAGATCTCCACGCTGCCGCTGCTGGCGGGGGCAAACATTTCAAGCGCCTTCGTTGTCCCTACCGTGGCTTCCTGCATCGACCTGGTGGTCCACTGCGCGCGCACCCCTGCAGGACGGCGCGAAGTTACCGAGATCCTTGCCTTGGGCCGCCGGGTGGAAAACGGGGTTATCGAGTCAACGCTGGTTTTTCAGCGGGAGAGCGGACGGCTGGTTGCCTCGCCGTCCTCGCTGCCCTCCCCGGACAAGTTTGCCCGGGCCGGAATGAACCTGGCTGAGCTCCTGGAGCCGGCAGCATGACCGCGGCTGCCGGACTGGCCCTGGGGCTGGGTCTGTTCCTCATCTGGTCCTCCTGCTGGGTCCTCCCGGAACAAGCGGCAAAGGTGCGCCGCCCGGGACGCATCGAAGAGCTGCTGAAGTCCGCGGGCATCAGCCGGGTGACCCCGGGAGGCCTGGTGCTGAGCAGCGTCCTGCTGGGCCTGCTGGTCCTGCTGACCGTTTGGGTGCTGACCGCATCCCTTCCCATCGCCGGCTGCTTTGGCCTCTTTGCCTCCGCCGTACCGGTCAGCGCGGTGCGGTGGCAGGCACGTCGGCGCAACGCTTCGCTGCTGGAGCTGTGGCCCGACGCCGTTGACCACCTGCGCTCAGCGATCCGCGCCGGAATGTCGCTGCCCGAGGCCCTGATCCAGCTTGGGGACAAAGGACCCGCGGAGCTTCGTGCACCCTTCCGCGAGTTCGGGGCGGATTACCGCTCCGGAGGCTCGTTCGACGGCGCTCTGGATAGCCTCAAGGAGCGGCTGGCAGATCCGGTGGGAGACCGAATCGTGGAGTCGCTTCGGCTGACCCGCCAGGTGGGCGGCTCGGACCTGGGACGCCTGCTGGGAACGCTGGCGGAGTTCCTGCGGGAGAACGCGAGAACACGCAGCGAACTGCTGGCCAGGCAGTCATGGACCATCAACGCGGCACGCCTGGCAGTAGCAGCGCCCTGGATTGTGCTGGTGCTGATGTCCGGCACTCCCGAAGCGGTGGACGCGTACAACACGCCGGCCGGAGCTGGTGTCCTTGCCGCAGGCATGATTATTTCCGTGGGCTGTTACCAGCTGATGCTCCGCATCGGTGCACTGCCTGCAGAGAAACGGGTTCTGCGGTGAACGGCGTCTGGCCTGCGGCCGTGCTGGCAGGAGCAGGACTGGGAGTGGGGCTGTGGCTGGCCGTTGTGCGCCTTCCTTTCCTCCGTCCGCTGTCCTTTGCGGACCGGATCGCACCGCAGCTGCGTTCAGTTACACCGGGGTCCAGGCTCCTTGTAGCACCGGATGTGACTCCGTTTGGTCCGCTGGAGAAGGTCTTCCGGCCAGTCCTCACAGAACTGGTCGGCAAGCTGGAACGCCTTAATCCGGCAGCCTCAGCGCTGCAGAAGCGTCTGGACCGCGCCGGCAACCGCATCACCATCCTTGAATTCCGCTCCAGCCAGCTGTTGTTTGCGGGTGGCGGCCTGCTGCTCGGCGGCACGGGAGCGGTATGGCTGGCTGCACAGGGCCAGGTTTCGATTCCGGCCGTGGCGGTGCTGTCCCTGGCCTCCGGGCTGGTCGGCTACCTGTTCCGCGATTACCTGCTTACCCGGGAGGTGGCACGCCGAGAGACGCTGATGCTCGCGGAGTTCCCCAGCCTGGCGGAAATGATGGCGCTGGCAGTCGGCGCCGGAGAGAGCGCCGGCGGCGCCCTTGAACGGGTTGCCCGTACCTCGCACGGCGAACTGGCGGGCGAGTTCGGAAGGACCCTTGCCGAGACCAGATCGGGAGTGCCGCTGCTGACTGCTTTGGGCAACCTGTCCAGACGCACTCAGCTTGCTCCGCTGTCCCGGTTCGTGGACGGAATCTCAGTCGCAATCGAACGCGGCACGCCGCTTGCCGACGTGCTTCGGGCCCAGGCACAGGACGTACGCGATCTCGCTAAGCGCGAGCTGATGGAAGAAGCGGGAAAGAAGGAAATCGCCATGATGGTCCCGCTGGTCTTCGGTGTCCTGCCGCTAACCGTCCTTTTCGCCATATTCCCCGGCCTGTCACTGCTCAGTATTGGTCTGTGACGGCCGGCAACCCGCAAAAGATGTGCCACCCCCAAGAAAGGAACCCCCATGAAAACCCGAACCGATCTCCGAACGCTGCCGGCCCTGCTGGCCGCCAGCCTGATGGTCAGGCTGCGCGCTGCCATGTTCCCGGAGCGGGGAGAAAACGAGCGCGGCGACGTACCCGGATGGGTAATGATCACCCTGATGTCAGCCGTCCTCGTTGCAGCGATCCTCACCGTAGCCAGGCCCGCGCTGGTGACCCTCTTTGAATCTGCGATCGCCCAGGTCCGGCAGTAGCGGCAGGGATGCCCCCGCCGGCGAGGAGGGATCCGCCGTCGTGGACTTCGTCCTGGTCGGGGCCCTGCTGACTGTTATTGTGCTGGCAGTAATTCAGCTTGCGCTCGTCCTTCATGTGCGGAACACCCTGATCGATGCGGCTTCCTCGGGAGCCCGCTACGGAACACTCGCCGACAGAAAGCCCCAGGACGGCGTGGAACGGACCAGCCAGCTGATTTCCCGAAGCCTGAATCCGGGATTCGCCCAGGACATCACCCACACACGCGTCACGGGGTCCGGCAGCTCAATGCTCCAGGTGAGAGTCCGTGCGCCGCTGCCGGTCATCGGCCTGATTGGCCCGCAGGGAGGAATCGAGGTGACCGGTCATGCGTACTGGCCTGACTGACCCCGCGGGCACAGTTCAGGGAGGCGGAGAGACGGAGGAGGGCAGCGCGGCGGTGGAGTTTGTCTTCCTGGGCGTCCTGCTGCTCATTCCATTGGTCTACCTAATTATTACGGCGGGCCAGGTCCAGGGGGCTGCCTACGCCGTGGTCGGCGCTGCTGACCACGCTGCCAAAGTGTATGCATCCGCGCCGCCGGGAGACGCACCGGGGGAACAGGCCACTGCGGCGGCGGAGCTGGCGCTGGCAGACTTCGGATTTGATCCCCGGGCCCTCGAACTGCAGATTTCCTGCAGCCCGGAGTGCGGTACGCCCGGGTCAACAGTGACGGTCACCGCAGCGATGGACGTTCCGCTGCCCGTAGTGGGTTCGGTGCCGGGCCTGAACCTGGCGCCGGTGCGCGTGGATTCAACCTCGATGCAGAAAGTGGAGAGGTTCGGATGACACCGGCAAGGCAGGGGAAACCGGAGAGCTCACCGGACAGCGGCGAGTCCGGCCAGGTGGGGGTCCTCATCATCGGGTACGTGCTGCTGGCGCTGCTGGTGATCACCGTCATCGCAGGGGCGTCGTCGGTATACCTGGGGCACAAGAAACTTCTCTCGGCGGCAGACGGCGCGGCGCTCGCCGCCGCAGACACCTTCTCGCTCTCACAGGTACAGGGCACCGGAGGAAGCACACCCGCCGCCGTGCTGGAGGGAGCCATGGTGAGGGCCGAAGTGCAGCGCTACCTGCAGGAAAGCCGTGCGGGGGAGCGAATTGCTTCGCTGCAGATCGCTCCCGAAACCGGCACTCCGGACGGCCGCACAGCGCGGGTGGTGCTCACCGCCGTCGTGCACCCGCCGATCGTGAACTTCCTGGTGCCGGACGGGATCCGCATTACTGCAGAGTCCGACGCGCGGGCCCGGCTGACGCGCTGAGCTAGGAGGCTTTGGCCTGCTCCACAGGCGGGTAGTGCCCCCAGCCGCCGTGGTCCACCTCCAGCAGCGTGCCGTCGTCGGCATAGCAGAGGGTGACCCGCTCACCGTAGAGGTCGCAGTCGGGGTCGGGGCAGCGGTCACGCAGTGAACCGGTGAAGTCAGCGGCGTCGTACTGGTCCCAGTCGTCCAGTTTGCCCAGAGCCCAGGGATCGCCCTGTTCCGCCAGTTCCTCCAGCTCCTCGCGGCAGTAGCTGTGTCCGCGCTCGGGATGGCGGATGGGTGAGGGGGAAGCGTTCATCGGATTCTCGAAGCTCCTTTCCGGATCGGACAGCACCAATGTACTCCCGGGGCCCTGACATCAAGGCGGTCATCGCCCGGTGCGCCGCAGGTCCGCTGTTTCGCCGGACAGACACAGTCCGGGCCGGGAAACCGGGGCATGGCGTAGTCTGTAATCACCATGGCTGAAATCGATTTTCCCGCAGAAATCCGCGCTCTCCGCTCAACGTTTGCCTCCATCGAGGACGTCTCCGACGTCGCTGCGATGAAGGAGGACATTGCTGAACTCAGCGAGATGGCAGGGGAGCCCAACCTCTGGGATGACCCGGACGCTGCGCAGAAGATCACCTCCAAGCTCTCGCACAGGCAGAGTGCACTGGAACGGCTGCAGAAACTCGAGGCGCGTATTGACGACCTGGAAGTCCTGGTTGAGCTCGCCCAGGACGAGTCCGACGCCGACAGCAAGGCCGAGGCCGTGGCTGAACTGGAGTCGCTGCGCAAGGCCCTGTCCGAGCTTGAGGTGGTGACCCTGCTCTCCGGCGAATATGACGAGCGCGAGGCGGTAGTGACGATCCGCGCCGGCGCCGGCGGAGTGGACGCCGCTGACTTTGCCGACATGCTGCTGCGCATGTACCTGCGCTGGGCCGAGCGCCACGGGTATCCCACCCAGGTCCTGGATACCTCCTACGCCGAGGAAGCCGGCCTGAAGTCGGCCACCTTTGAGGTTAAGGCCCCCTACGCCTTCGGCACCCTGGTGGTGGAGGCCGGAACGCACCGCCTGGTGCGCATCAGCCCGTTCGACAACCAGGGACGGCGCCAGACCTCCTTCGCCGCCGTCGAGGTCATTCCGCTGATCGAAGCCACGGACCACATCGACATTCCGGACAATGAGATCCGCGTGGACGTGTTCCGTTCCTCCGGCCCGGGCGGGCAGTCCGTGAACACCACGGACTCCGCAGTCCGCCTGACCCACATCCCCACCGGCACTGTCGTCTCCATGCAGAACGAGAAGTCCCAGCTGCAGAACCGTGCCGCCGCCATGCGCGTGCTCCAGTCCCGGCTCCTGCTGCTGAAGAAGGAACAGGAAGACGCCGAGAAGAAGGCCTTCGCCGGAGACGTAAAGGCGTCCTGGGGTGACCAGATGCGCTCCTACGTGCTCAACCCGTACCAGATGGTCAAGGACCTGCGCACCGAGCACGAAGTTGGAAACACCTCCGCAGTGTTCGACGGCGAGATCGACGACTTCATCGACGCCGGCATCCGCTGGCGTGCCAACGGCAGCGTCTCTGCCCGCAACTAGCGCTTCGGGGCGGGGAACGAAGCCGCCCGGCTCTACACCTGTTAAAGCCCGGGTCCTCTTCAGGGCCCGGGCTTTTGCGTGTGCGGGCAAATGCTTCCGAAAACCCCATTGACGGAAATGTGATCTGTGCCATACATTTTCCGTAACCTGAATCGCCTTTCAGGTTAGTGCACCAAAACCCCGGCCCGGGCCGGCACCGAATGCATCCACTGCAGCCACCGCACTGAAAGGCACACCACCGTGAAGGCAACAAAGAAGTTCCTCCTCACCACGGCTCTTACTGCCGGGCTGGCGCTGTCCGCCTGCGCTCCTGCCGCCGATTCCGGCACCTCGCCGGCCGACGGCGAAGCGCCGTCAAGCGTTGACGTCGGAATCGTCTACTCCAAGACCGGCCCGCTGGCCGCCTACGGCGAGGCCTACTACGAAGGCCTGCAGGCAGGCATCGACTACGCCACCGACGGGACCGGCAAGGTCGGGGACACCGAGCTGAACATCACATACCACGACGACGGCGGCGATCCGGACAAAGCAGTCACCGTCGCGAAGGACCTCATTGGGCAGGACTACAAGATCCTGGCCGGCACCGTGGTCTCCGGCATCGCCCTCAAACTGGCAGAACAGGCCGAGCAGAACCAGGTCCTCTACATTTCCGGACCCGCGGCAACGGACGCGATCCAGGGCATCAACAAATACACGTTCCGCTCCGGCCGGCAGTCGCTGCAGGACGTGGCAGCGGCAGGTTCCTTCGTGGATGATCTGGCCGGCAAGAAGGTAGTGGTCTTCGCCCAGGACAATGCCTTCGGCCAGGGAAACCTCGCCGCCGTGGAAGCAGTCCTCGGTGCCGAAGGCGCGGAAGTCTCCAGCGTGCTGGTGCCTGAAGACGCCACCGAGTTCACCCCGTTTGCCCGCCAGCTGATCGACGCCGCACCGGACATGGCCTTCGTGGCCTGGGCTGGAGCCACATCGGGTTCAATGTGGCAGGCACTGGACCAGCAGGGTGCCTTCGACGCCGCACCGATCGTTACCGGGCTGGGCGACGCCGCCACCTTCGGGGCCTACGGCGCTGCCGGCACCAAGATCTCCTTCCTCAACCACTACTTCCCGGGCGCCGGGAACAACGAGGTGGAGAAGGCCATGATCGAGTCCGTGGAAGCAGCCGGAAAGCAGGCCGACCTGTTCACTCCCGACGGCTTTGTGGCCGGGCAGATGATCGTCCAGGCCGTCCGCGAAGGCGGCAGCGACGTCGACGCGATGGTCTCCGCGCTGGAGGGCTGGAGCTTCGAGGGGCCCAAGGGCACCACCACAGTCCGCGCCTCAGATCATGCGCTGCTCCAGGACATGTACCAGGTCACCCTCAGTGACCAGGGCGGCACCTGGGTTCCCACCCTCGTGGAAACGGTCGCTGCAGACTCCGTCGCTCCGCCGGAAGCCGCAAAGTAGGCCGTGGACCCCATGGATGCACCCATCGCACTGGAACTCACCGGCGTCGGACTCAGCATTGGCGGGGCACGGATTCTCGACGACGTGCACCTGAGCGTCCGCCGCGGCGAAATGCTCGGCGTGATCGGACCGAACGGCGCCGGCAAGACCACGTTGTTCAACGTCATTTCCGGACTGCTGCGCCCCACTGAAGGCACCGTGGCGGTCTCGGGGAACGACGTCGGGCGGCTGGCCGTGCACCGGAGGGCGGCCGCCGGGCTGGGCCGGACGTTCCAGACGTCCAGCCTGTTCCCGCAGCTGAGTGTGCTCGAAAACGTGCGGCTAGCCGCCCAGGCCAAACTGGGCGGCAGCCTCTCGCTGCTGCGCTTCCCGCGCAGCGGTGACGAAGCCACCCGGATAGCCGCCGAAAGGATCGAGGAGGTTGGCCTGGGTGCGAAGGCTGCAGCCGGTGCCGGCGGCCTGTCCCACGGAGACAAACGCAAGGTTGAAATCGCGATGCTGCTGGCCGCGGATCCGGCAGTGATCCTGCTCGACGAACCCATGGCCGGGGTTGGCTCGGGAGACGTCGCTGGCCTCTCCGAAGTCATCCGCCGGATGCACCGCGAATCCGGGCGAACCGTGCTGATGGTGGAGCACCACATGGAAGTGGTCCTGGGCCTGGTGGACCGGGTTGCGGTGATGCACCACGGCAGCCTCCTGGCTGTCGACACCCCTGAAGCAGTCATGGCCAATCCGCTGGTCCAAAGCGCCTACCTGGGAGAACCTGTCTGATGAACACCGCCGCCGCGCCCATCCTGCGGGTGCACCGCCTTTCCGCCTCCATCGGCGGCCAGCAGGTCGTCGAGGACGTCAGCTTCGAGGTTCCAGCCTCCGGCGTCACCGCGCTGCTTGGCCGCAACGGCGTGGGCAAGACCAGCACCATCAAAGCCATCATCGGACTCATCTCCCGCACCGGGGAGGTGGAGCTCGACGGCGAGCGCATCGATGGTGCCGAAACGCACCGGATCATCGCCCGCGGCGTGGGCTACGTCCCGGAGGACCGGGAGGTGTTCTCCCGGCTCACGGTTGCGGAGAACCTGCGCCTCGCCGAGCGGGACGGACACCCCCGGCGGCAGCTCGTCGAGGACCTCTTCCCGGACCTGGTGAAGCGCTCCGCCCAAATGGCAGGCACACTCAGCGGCGGGCAGCAGCAAATGGTCTCCCTGGCCCGTGCGCTGCTGAACACCAACAAGGTGCTTCTGGTGGATGAACCCACCAAGGGACTGGCACCGAAGATCGTGCAGGAGGTCGGCGAGGCCCTCGCCGAAGCCGCCCGCACCGTGCCGATCCTGCTGGTGGAGCAGAACCTGGCCGTAGTGCGGCAGCTCGCCTCCACCGTCACCGTGCTCTCCGGCGGAAAAGTTGCGCTGACGGACATGGACGCTCGGGAGTTCCTCGATGACACGGATTTGAACCACCGGCTGCTGGGTGTGCACACCGGCACCGCAGCGGAGAACCCGAACCCTGCCGGCACCGCGGCACCGAAGGGAGCCTGAGGCATGAGCACCATCATCCTGCTCACCGTCACCGGCCTTGGCCTGGGCGCGCTGTACTTCCTGGTGGCCTCCGGGCTGTCCCTCATTTACGGGCTGATGGGCGTGCTGAACTTCGCCCACGGATCCTTCCTGACCCTTGGTGCGTTCATCGGCTGGCAGGCTGCGCAGGCGCTCGGTGCCGGGGGGTGGGGGGTCTTCTTCATCTCCCTGGCCGTCGGCGCAGCCACCGGCGCGGCGTTCGCCGCACTGACCGAGAGGATCCTCATCCGCCCGCTCTACCAGCGCCACATTGAGCAGGTGCTGGTGACCGTGGGCCTCTCCCTGGCCTCGGTGGCTCTGTTCGAAGGGATCTGGGGCACCGACCCGTCCTTTATCACCGGCCCGGCCTGGCTGAAGGAAACCACGGACCTGTTCGGGGCCCGTATCCCGAATGACCGCTTCGTCGCCATCCTGGCCGCAGCACTCGTGCTGGGCGGGCTGCTGCTGTTCCTGAAGAAGACCCGCTACGGCATGATCATCCGGGCCGGCGTTGAAAACCGGTCCATGGTCACGGCCCTGGGCATTGACGTACGCAAGGCGTTCACCCTGGTCTTCACCATTGGCGGGGCGGCAGCGGGACTGGGCGGTGTGCTGGCCAGCCATTACTTCGGCTACGTCTCACCGCTGCTGGGCGGTTCGCTGCTGATCTTCGCCTTCATCGTCACGGTGATCGGCGGCCTCGGATCACTCACCGGCGCAGCGCTGGCCTCCGTGGCCGTGGGGATCCTGCAGCAGTTCGCAAACTTCTACTGGGGTGTGGGGGACTTTGTGGTGGTCCTGCTCCTCGCCGCGGTCCTGCTGGCCCGACCGGCGGGACTGATGGGAAAGGCGGTAACGGCATGAGCGCGGCCCAGGTCCGGGAGGACACCAACACCCCACCCGCTGCACCGCCGGCAGGCAAGGCACGACGGCGGCCGGTCGCCTGGGCGGGTGGTGCTGCCGGAGTGCTCATCCTGGCCGTGCTGCCGCTGTTCAACCTCTCACTGCCCGGGCTGCTGCCCGGCCCCACCTACACGCCCGGGTCGCTGCAGCTGATGGCCCTGTGCATGCTGATGGCCGCCGCAGCCCTGACATACCACCTGCTTCTCGGCGTCGCAGGCATGCTTTCCTTCGGGCACGCCCTGTACTTCGGTGCCGGTGTGTACGGCCTGGCGATCATCCTGGACCGGACGGGCCTGCCGCTGCTGCCGGCGATGGCCCTGACCCTGGTGGTGGTGATCGTGCTGGCCAACCTGACCGGCGCCGTCGCCCTAAGGGTCACCGGCATACCGTTCGCCATGGTGACCCTCGCCTTCGCCCAGGCAGGGTCCGTGATGGTGCGCCGGAACCCGGACGGAGCCACCGGCGGAGAGGAAGGCCTCAGCCTGGCCACCGAGCACGTGCCGTCCTTCCTGGTGGGTGTGGCCAACACCCGGAACCTTTACTGGCTGGCACTCGCTGCCCTCGTGGCGGTGTTCCTGGTGACGGCCTGGATCCAGCGCAGCCGCGCGGGGCATGTCGCAGCGGCCGTCCGGGAAAACGAGATGCGTGTCCGGGTGCTGGGCCTGCAGCCCTACCTGGCCAAGCTGCTCATCTTCGTGGTGGCAGGAACCCTCGCCGGGGTGGTGGGCATGACCTACCTGCTGCTGCAGTCCGGTGCCGTGCCGCGGGCGGTTTCCTCCGACTTCACCATCACCCTGCTGGTCATGGTGGTTCTAGGCGGCGTGGGTTCCCGCTGGGGTGCCGTGCTCGGCGGAGTGGTCTATACCCTGCTCGACCAGCGTCTGACCGCGCTCGCCAACTCGGACGCGATTGCCGGACTGCCGCGGATCCTGCAGATTCCCCTCTCGGAGCCGATGTTCATTCTCGGTACCCTGTTCATCCTGGTGGTGATGTTCCTGCCCGGCGGGCTGGCCGGGGCCGCAGCACGGCTGCGCAGCCGTGAAGCAGCCCGACGGCCGCAGCAGATCCTGGAGGAAGCCGGATGAGTTCCCTGCATACGCTGGGCCGCTGGACAGCCGACCGTGCGCTCTCCACACCGGAGCGCACCGCAATCGATGACCGCGGTGTATCGCTGAGCTACCGGGACCTTGAAAACAGGTCCACCGCCCTGGCCCGGGCGCTGAAGGAGAATGGCTACCGGCGGGGAGACCGGATCGCCACGGTCACCGGCAACAGTGCCGACCACGTGGTGGCCTTCTTCGCCTGTGCCAAGGCAGGGCTGGTCCTGGTGCCGTTGTCCTGGCGGCTCTCGGCCCGTGAACTGGCAGCGCAGCTCGCGCTCGCGGACCCCGCCCTGCTCCTGGTCGAGGACGAGTTCTCCGCCGTCGCCATGGAAGCGGCTGCCCGCCTGGCTCTTCCGCCGTCGTCGGCCCCCCTTGGCCGTACCGGTGTGGAATCCGGTCCGCCGTCCCCGCTGCGGCGGCTGGAGGAAACCGGCAGCTCCGGGGACGAGGTCCTGGACAATGACCCTCTGCTGATGGTCTTTACCTCCGGTACCGAAGCTGATCCCAAGGCCGTGGTGCTCAGCCACGCGAACTGCTTCTGGACCAACCTCTCCCTCTCCCGCACGGCGGAGATCGGCAGCCGGGACGTGGTGCTGGCTGTTCTCCCGCAGTTCCACGCCGGAGGCTGGAACATCCAGCCGCTGCTGGCCTGGTGGACCGGCGCCACCGTGGTACTGGAACGCACCTTCGACGCCGGCCGTGTGCTGGCGCTGATCGAGGACCGGAAGGTCACCACCATGATGGGTGTTCCCGCGCATTACCTGATGCTCGCCTCCCATCCGCGCTTTGACCGGACGGACCTCTCCAGCCTGCGCCGCGCCGTCGTCGGCGGAGCGCCCATGCCGGCGCCGCTGCTGCGGACCTGGCATGCCCGCGGGGTGGCCCTGGCCCAGGGCTACGGCCTCAGCGAAGCCGGCCCCAACGTGCTCTGCCTGCCGGAGGAGGAAGCCGGTGCGCGCGTGGGCATGGCAGGCAAACCGTATCCACACGTGGACGTAGCCGTTGCCGACCCGGTGACCGGGGAACACCTGCGCGGACCGGGCACGGGGGAGCTGCTGGTCTCCGGTCCGGGAGTCTTTTCCGGCTACTTCCGCAACCCGGAAGCAACCGCAGCGGCCCTCGCCGGCGGCTGGCTGCACACCGGAGACCTGGTGGAGCGCGACGCCGACGGGTACCTGCGCGTCATCGACCGGCTCAAGGACATCTACATTTCCGGCGGCGAGAACGTCTCCCCGGCCGAGGTGGAGGCAGTGCTGCTCGAGCATCCCGCCGTGGCCGAAGCCGCTGTAGCCGGCGAACCGGACCCGCGCTGGGGAGAAACCGGCGTGGCCTGGGTGGTGCGCCGCCCGGGAACAGCCCCCGACGCCCTGGACATTCTGGAACACTGCGGTGCCAGGCTGGCCCGGTACAAATTACCGGCCCGCGTCTGCTTTGTGGACTCCCTGCCGCGCACGTCGCTGCACAAGGTGGCCCGCTCCCGGCTTCGCGGCCGCTCCGAAAATCCCCAACCCGCAACCCCCGACCGGCAGGACATCACATGAGCACCACACCCAGGACAGCCCGCGGCACCAGGACCCGTGCCCGGCTGCTCGAGGCCGCGGAGCAGGTCTTCGAATCGGTGGGTTACCACGACGCCTCGATCGTGAAGATCACGGAACAGGCCGGGATTGGCCTGGGGACCTTCTACCTGTACTTCGAGGGCAAGCAGGCGATCTTCGACGAGGTGGTGGAGGACCTGAACCGCCGCGTCCGCCAGGCCATGACCGAAGCAGCGAAAGCCGCCGGCAAGCGGATCGAGGCGGAACGGGCCGGATTCCGGGCGTTTTTCCGCTTCACCGCCGAGCACCCGGCGCTCTACCGGATCATCCGCCAGGCTGAGTTCGTTTCGCCCGGAGCCCTTCGCATGCACTACACACGGATCGTCAACGGCTACGTGGAAGGCCTCAAAGCAGCGCGCGACGCCGGCGAGATCCGTCCGATGGACGTGGACACGGTGGCATGGGCACTGATGGGCATCGGCGAGATGCTGGGCATGCGCTGGGTGCTGTGGCACGCGGACCGCTCCGACGGAGGTACCGCACCGGAAATCCCGGAGGCGGAGTTTGAAGAGATGATGCGGTTCATCGAACGAGGCATGGCGCCCGAGGCGCCGGCAGACGGAGGCGGAGCATGAGCACTGAAGCAGTGATCCCGGCGGGCCTGGAGGGAAGGACGGCGCTGGTCACCGGAGGCGGGTCAGGTATCGGCGAGGCCTGCGCCCGCACGTTCGCTGCCCTGGGCGCGAAGGTCACCGTAGCGGACGTCAACCGGGAAGCAGCGGAGCGGGTGGCGTCAGCCACCGGAGGAACGGCCTGGGAGGTGGACCTCAGTGACACGAAGGAGCTTGAAAACCTGTCCCTGGACACTGACATCCTGGTCAACAACGCCGGCATCCAGCGGATCAATCCGATCCAGGACTTCGACCCCGAAATGTTCCGGCTGATCCACCGCCTGATGGTCGAATCACCCTTCCTGTTGATCCGTGCAGCGCTGCCGGGGATGTACGAGCGGGGATTCGGCCGGATCATCAACATCTCCTCCGTCCACGGGCTGCGCGCCTCAGCGTTCAAGAGCGCCTACGTCAGTGCCAAGCACGCCCTCGAAGGACTCAGCAAGGTCACCGCGCTGGAAGGCGGAGAACACGGTGTCACGTCCAACTGCATCAACCCCGCCTACGTGCGTACCGCACTGGTCGAGGCCCAGATCGCCGACCAGGCCCGCATCAACTCAATTCCCGAAGAGGAAGTGGTTGCCTCGGTCATGCTCACCGAATCCGCAGTGAAGCGGCTGGTGGAGCCCGGGGAAGTCGCCTCCCTGGCTGCCTGGCTCGCCGGACCGGGGGCCGGGATGGTCACCGGTGCGTCCTACACCATGGACGGCGGGTGGAGCGCGCGATGAGCACCTACACCAGCGCTGAGATTCCCGTCCGCGGCGGTTCCCTGCACACCGGCATCTGGGGGCCGGACGACCCGGACGCCCCCACCGTCCTGGCCATCCACGGAGTCACAGCCTCCCACCGCACCTGGGGCATGGTCGCTAACGCACTGCCGGACGTGCGCTTTATCGCGCCGGACCTGCGCGGACGGGGCCGGAGCAACACCCTGCCCGGACCGTACGGAATGCCGGTCCACGCCGATGACCTGGCCGCGGTGCTGGAGGCACTTGCGGTGCCCCGCGCCGTCGTCGTCGGCCATTCGATGGGTGCCTTCGCAGCGCTCGTGCTGGCCAACCGGCACCCGCAGCTGGTCGATTCCCTGGTGCTGGTCGACGGCGGCCTGCCGCTGGATGTGCCGTCCGGGCTGAGCGACGAGCAGATCATCCAGGCCGTGCTGGGCCCGGCTGCCGAACGGTTGGAACAGGTGTTCGGCTCGCTGGCTGACTACGAGCAGTTCTGGGCCCCGCATCCGGCCTTCGCCGGGCACTGGAATGACCTGCTGCGGGATTACCTGGCCTATGACCTGCAGCCGCACGGGAGCGGGTTCCGTGCTGCCACCCGCACCGAGGCGCTGGTCGAGGACACCGCGGAACTGCACCGCGGCACGGCGCTTCTGCAGGCACTGGATGAGCTCGCCCATCCGGTGCGCCTGCTCCGTGCCCCGCGTGGGCTGCTGAATGAGGAACCCGGACTGTATTCCCCCGCGTATATCGGCTCCTGGCAGGAACGGCTGCCGGAGCTGGAAATCACCGACGTACCCGGCACCAACCACTACACGATTGTCATGGATGACCCGGGGGCTTCTGCTGTCGCTGCGGTGCTGGCGGAGCAGGCAGTTGGGGGACGGCTGCCGGCCGGTGAACAGCCCGCCGGCTGAGAGCGACGGTCCCGCACCACCAGCCGCGGGGGGGGGGGGGGGGCCCGCGGGCGCCCCCCCCCGGCCCCCCCCCCCCCCGCGACACACCACCTGATGCTCTGCCCGGCAGCGGGATCCGCTGGCTATAGTCGAAAGGCCGGTTCCCTGCTCCCCAAGGCCAAAGGCCCTTGCCGTTCCGGCTGCTACGTAAGGGCATGAAACAGCAATGATCACTTTTGACAACGTCACCAAGGTCTATGACAGGAACTCCCGGCCGGCCCTGAACTCGGTCAGCCTGGACGTGGACCGCGGCGAATTCGTCTTTCTGGTGGGCGCATCCGGCTCGGGCAAGTCCACGCTCATCCGGCTGGTGCTCAAGGAAGAGCACGCGACGCGGGGAACCGTCTACGTCGCCGGGTCCAACGTGGCCAAGATTCCCAGTTGGCGCGTTCCGCGCCTGCGCCGCGGCATCGGCGTCGTCTTCCAGGATTTCCGCCTGCTGCCCAACAAAACCGTATTCGCCAACGTTGCCTTCGCCATGCAGGTGATTGGCCGTTCCCGTGCCGTAATCCGTGATTCGGTTCCCGAGGTGCTGAAGACCGTTGGCCTGGAGGGCAAGGACAACCGCCTGCCCCACGAGCTGTCCGGCGGCGAGCAGCAGCGCGTAGCCATCGCCCGGGCCATCGTGAACCGTCCCGGCATCCTGCTCGCTGACGAACCCACCGGCAACCTGGACCCCACCACGTCCCTGGGCATCATGAAGGTCCTGGACCGGATCAACCAGAACGGCACCACCGTGGTGATGGCCACGCACGACCACGACATCGTCAACGCCATGCGCAAGCGTGTGATCGAACTGCGCAACGGCAAGGTGGTCCGCGACGAACGCGAAGGCATCTACCTGGCGACGGCGATGCAGCCCGTGGTTCCGGCTGCCGGCACCGATGCGGCAGCCTCGGGTGCTGACTCGGCTTCTGCCCCCGCTCCTGCCTCCGGCGCGGATACCGCCGCTGGAAGCCCCGCCGGCAGTACAGAAACTCCCGGCACGGCGAAACAGAACAGCTCCGCCGGATCGGAGGTCTCCGAATGAGGATGGCATTTGTCCTCGGTGAGATCGGCTCCGGTATCCGCCGCAACCTTTCCATGGTTGTCTCCGTCATTCTGGTGACCTTCGTGTCGCTGACCTTCGTGGGCGCGGCCGGCCTGCTCCAGATGCAGATCAACCAGATGAAGGGTTACTGGTATGACCGCGTGCAGGTGGCGGTCTTCCTCTGTGTGGACAATGACGTCTCGGCGTCGTGCGCCTCTGGTTCGGTTACGGATGAACAGCGCAGTGCGATTGAAGCCAAGCTGAACTCCGCGGAGTTCGAGCAGTACATCGACTCTGTGCATTATGAAGACCAGGAAACGGCCCTGGGCCACTTCCGCGAACAGTTCGCCAATTCGCCGATCGTGGACAGCGTCACCGCGGACCAGCTGCCGGAGACGTTCCGTGTCTCCCTCGTGGATCCGGAGAAGTACGAGGTCATCAATGAGGCGTTCTCCTCGATGCCCGGCGTGGAATCGGTCAGCGACCAGCGTGAACTGCTGGAAAAGGTCTTCTCCTTTATGAACATCGCGTCCCTGGTGGCGCTGATCATTGCGGTGCTGATGCTGGTCTGCGCGATTCTGCTGATTGCCACCACCATCCGGCTCTCCGCCTTCAGCCGGCGCCGGGAAACCGGCATCATGCGGCTGGTCGGTGCCTCAAAGGCGGTGATCCAGCTGCCCTTTGTACTCGAAGGCGTGATCGCAGCCCTGATTGGTGCGGTCCTCGCTTCCGGAACGCTGTGGGCAGTGGCACACTTCTTCATCGGCATGCTGGCCCGCCAGTATCCGGCAACTGCGTTCATATCCGCACGTGAAGTACTCCTTTTGAGCCCGATCCTGCTTATTTTGGGTACATTACTTGCGGGTGTGTCATCGCTGCTGACGCTTAGGCGCTATATCAAGGTCTAGAGTGTCACTGGTCAAACGAAAGCAGAAACGTTTAATGGATAGTCTCGCCAATGCATAGCCGCCGCGATTCCCGGCCGCGGGCGGCAGCACCAGCTGCTGCGCCGCTGGACAGCGTGCGGAAAACGGCTGCGGCCGGTGCCGCCGTGCTCCTGGCGCTGGTGCTGGCCTTTGCCACTGTGCACGCGCCTGCCCAGGCTGATGAGCTGAACGACCGCAAGAATGCGCTTGAAGCGGAGCAGCAGCGGGTCCAGGAAGAGTACGAGTACCTGGACGAAGACATTGCCCGGACCGTGGCCCAGCTGAACATTTACCAGAACGAAGAACTGCCCGCAGCGCAGTCGGTGCTGGCCGACGCCGAGGGCAGGGTCAGCACTGCGTCCGCCAAGGTAGCGGCGCTCACGGACCGGGTTGCCCTGGCCCAGGAAAGCCGGAACAAGATCGCCGCGCAGATCGAAGAAGACCAGAAGGCGCTGGATGAGACCCAGAAGGTCATTGGCCAGATCGCCAGCCAGGCGTATAAAAGCGGGGGAGTGCCCTCCAGCCTCACCCTGATGTTTGGGGCAGAGGGTGCAGACAGCCTGACCGACTCCATGGGAATGGCAGGCCAGGCACTGCGCGGCCAGAACGCCGCCGTCGAGCGCCTCTCCCAGCAGGCAGCGACCAACGTGAATTCCGAAGCGCGGCTCACCGCGGTGGAGGAAGAGATCTCCTCGCTTAAGGCACAGGCAGAGGAAGCCCTGCGTGCCGAGCAGGCAGCCCGCGACGAAGCGGCAGCCGAGAAGGAGAAGGTGGACAAGCTCATCGCCAGCGCGGAAGCGCTCAACGGTGAACTGGAGGCAAAGAAGCCCGTCATCCAGGCGAAGCTCGCTTCCATCCAGTCGGAGCAGGCCGCCGTCCAGGCAGAAATAGCCGAACGCCAGCGCATCCTGCTTGAAGAAGCACGCCGAGCCGAGGAAGCCCGGATCGCCGAAGCTAACCGCCGTGCTGCGGAGGAAGCTGCACGCAACAATCAGCCGGCACCGCCGCCGCAGACCGTCCAGCCGACCAACCCGTCCGCGTTCGGACTGCGCTACCCGGTCAGCGCACCGCTGACCTCAGGTTTCGGCTGGCGGGCGACGCCGGCAGGCACCATCGATTTCTCCGGAACCGGCGGCTACCTGCACTCCGGCATCGACTTTGGCGCCCAGTGCGGCACTCCTGTTTACGCCGCAGCTGCCGGAGAGATCTGGCGCTCGGACACCGGCGGCGGTGAAATGATCGGAACCGGCAACCGGATCGTAGTGAACCACGGCGTGATCGGCACCAGCGCCCTGGCCACGAACTACTACCACCTGAGCAGCCGGATCGTTTCTGCCGGCCAGTGGGTAAACGCCGGCCAGCTGATTGGCTACGTCGGTACCACCGGCAACTCCACCGGCTGCCACCTGCACTTCGAGACCATGCTCAACGGGCAGCTCGTAAATCCCATGGGACTGCTCTAGGGCCTAGAATGGGTGTTTCGCCTCCGGGAACGTCACCGGAAGCGAAGTTGACCCAAAAAGCGACGCTATGAAGGAGAGTTGAACCGTGCCCAAAGAAAGTGGCCGAAAAGTCGTGGCCACCAACCGCAAGGCCCGGCACAACTACGAAATCCTCGATACCTACGAGGCCGGGATGGTGCTGATGGGCACCGAGGTGAAATCCCTGCGTGAGGGACGCGCCTCCCTGGTGGACGGGTTCGCCACGTTCTACAACGACGAGCTCTGGCTCGAGGCCGTCTACATTCCTGAGTACCTCAACGGCAGCTGGACCAACCACTCCGCGCGCCGCCGTCGGAAGCTGCTGCTGCACCGCGAGCAGCTGGACAAGATCTCGCAGAAGATCCGCGAGTCCGGCTTCACGATCGTTCCGCTGCAGCTGTACTTCCTGGACGGCCGCGCCAAGGTTGAAATCGCCGTCGCCCGCGGTAAGCGCGACTATGACAAGCGTCAGAGCCTGCGGGAGAAGCAGGACAACCGTGAGGCGCTGCGCGAAATGCGTGCCAAGAACCGCGGAGCATAGCCGCCGGGGTCCGGTCTGACGTTCCAGCGCAGATGCGCTATAGTTAACGATCCGGCTGGTAGCAGCCGGACAAATCAGTTTGGTAACTGAATACGGGGATGACAGGTTTCGACGATGTTAGTCGCGACAGGTGAAGCGGGCCGAGGATGCAGGGTTATCTCGTAAACGCTCTCTGCAAACCAATAAGTGCCGATTCTAAGCGCACTGACTTCGCTCTCGCTGCCTAAGCAGCGGGCATAGTCCGTCAGACCGGGAATGCTCTCGTCCCGGATCCTGGCGTCATTTAGAGGGCCACTGCTGAGTACTCTCGCCGTTGGAGTGCTCGGGACTTTTAGACGGCTGGGCCCGGATCAGCCACTTGTTCACATGATGGCTGGGGCCGAGAAAATCCGACGTGAACTGCGCCCGGAGAAGCCCTGACAACACGACATCGGACGGGGGTTCAATTCCCCCCATCTCCACCATTGAAAAGCACCTCGGCCTTCGGGCCGGGGTGCTTTTTGTGTTCCGTCGTCTCATCGGCGCCTCCTGCTGGTCGGCAGGAGAACCCGGGACGGCGGCAACGAAAATCACTGCTCGCAGGGCTCGCAGCGATTATTAAAGCCGCCTTCCCCCGGGTCCTCCGGCCTTGAGGATGGCTTAGCAGATGCCGAACTGCCAAGCGTCGATGGGGCATTCCCGCCGGTGACACGTACGCATAAAGTAAACCGGTTTGTCAGTGGGATCTGAGAGGATCGTCACTATGTCTAAATCTCAGGTTCTCTTCCGTGTCCTTGACACGGGTCGCATCCAGTGCGACGTCGTTTCTCCCAAGGGTTACAAGCTCACCCTGTCCGGCACCCACACAGACGCCGAGCCTGAAATCGGGCAGGGCATTCTTGGGGAAAACCAGTCGCTGATCAGCAACGCGTGGGCATATGCCCTAAACAGGTATGCCGCCGTGAACCTGCCTGACGAGGATCTGCAGAAGGCAGCAGACAAACGGGCCAAAGCGTTTAAGAAGGCTGTTGCCTGGATTGCCGAGTTGGCTGAGGACCTGACGCTGGAGGAGAGAACTGGTTGGTGCTCCTCCTGCTTCGGCAAGCATGGGCACCGTAAGGCAAACCGTCCCGTGGGACAGCTGCCCGCCTATATTTGCATGGGGTGTGGGGGGCCAACGCTTCCCTGTGCGGCGGTGATGTGCGCGAACATGGCGGTCCGGGAAGAGGGCGCGATTCGGGTCCAGCGCTACTGTGCCGAGCACCGGCATGAGATCCCCGGCTTCGAGAAAGCCGACCGAAAGATGGGCGCACTCAACGACTATAGGGAGTTCCTGAGTTACGAAAAGCCCAACCTGGCGAAAACGGTCAAGGTGGTGGGACTCGCAGGCGCCGGCGTTGCAGCAGCTACTCCTTTCGCGTTCCTCGCGGCACCCGCCTTTGGAGGTGCTGTGGGAGCTGCTATCGGAGGTTACAGCGGCATTGTGGCGACTAACTTTGGGCTGGCATTGCTCGGCGGTGGTGCTGTGGCGGCCGGCGGCTTGGGTATGGCAGGCGGAACGGCCGTGGTCACCGCCGTCGGAGCAGCTCTGGGTGCGGCTCTCGGGGGCACGATCGCGAACGCCTACGTGCGGCAGGACAAGTCTTTCCACATCGAAATGCTCCAGGATGGAACCGGGGTTCCGGTCATCGTTTGCAACGGCTTCCTCAGCGAAACCAAAACCGGATGGGGTGAGTGGCGCAATATCGTGATGGACTGCTATCCGGATTCACCCGTCTACCGCGTCCATTGGGGCGCGCGTGAACTCCGGCACCTCACATTGTTCGCAGGTGCGAACGTGGGCAAAGCCGCCGCAGGTGCAGCGGTGAGAGGAGCTGCAGCAAAGGCGGCCAAGGTGGCCGCCAAACGGTTGGCCCCGGTCGCCCCGGCTCTGATCGCTGCCGACCTGGCCAAGAACCCCTGGCACATGGCGAAGAACAGGGCGGAGAAGACCGGCGTCATCCTCGCCGACCTGCTGGCTCGAACCGAAGCCGACTCCTACGTGCTGATTGGCCACAGCCTCGGCGCCCGGGCCATGGTGGTTGCGGCGCAGGCGTTGTCCAGCAAGAAGGGTGGACCGCGTGTCCAGGCGATGCACCTGCTGGGAGCAGCCATCGGTGCAAAGAGCGACTGGCACAGCCTGACGTCTGTCGTCGATGAGGCTGTCTACAACTACTACTCGTCAAATGACCAGGTTTTGAAGTTTGCTTACCGTGGGACCCAGCCGGGCGAGAGGGCTGCAGGTGAGGTGGGCTTCCGGCCAGCCGACGCAAAACTCCAGAACGTGGACGTTTCCGCGAACGTCAAGGGGCACTCCCAGTACCATCAGCACGTCCGGCTGCTGACTGAACCGATGATCCGGTGGGACCCGGCCGGGATAGGGTCTTCGGTCCGCTGAGATCTGTTCCTCTGGGACGGCGCGCCGTCCCAGAGGACATCGAAGCTGCAATCGTAGGTTCTGGCACCTACCTCCTGATAGTGACTACCGGCAGCAGCTTCATATCGGCGAAAGCCCCTCGTCCCCCTCGGATGTGGCCGCTGACAAACTCCGTCCGCGGAGCGTTGGGTGCTGAACCTTTGGGGCGCCTGTAGAAAGGGCGCACCTCGGAGGGCTTCTTGTCATCGGGGGAGCTGAAGAAATCCTCATCCAGAGTGGTGTTGACCTGCCCATCAGTGATGGTGATAGGGACCAGCCAAGTGCTCTCGGGCCGGTATCCAAGTTGCCGTGGAGGGGAAAGGGGCGACTGTGTGCCGCGTGTCGTATCCATTGCGGGAAGTCCGGAGGTTGCCTTCTTCCCTCGCACGCCGCGAACACCTTGTCTCAAGTTCCCGGCCACTTCCACCATGAACTTCACAATGTCCTGGTCACGTCTGGACAGGTCCGAGGAAACCGGGTTTTTGTAGGTTCCCAAGGGAATGTGATGCGTCGTAAGGGGGACGTACTCGCCGGCTTTCAAACCCTCTACCCAGTCGAGGGTATCCTCGAACCGGACTTCGAGCAGGTCCCAGGTCTTACCGACCCGCCACAGCACGAACCTATGATGGCTCATGTCTGTCAGCACACCCATATACATGGGACGCAACTTTACTAAGCCATTTTTGATGTTCCTGGCTGAAGGGGACGGCGCGAGGCGGGCGATCCGGCCAAGCTTGGCGCCAATGTCAGCGTAGGCGAAAATCCCATACTTGTACTCACATACTTCATTTATGATCCTTGCATGTTCCGGGTTCGTGGTCCCGTAGTTCTTTCTCCGGCCCATGGCCTGAGCAATCCTTCGATCCAGCTCGAGAGCTTCTCGGAACTGGTCAAAGAACTTCGAGTACATGCTGGGATGAAACTCTCTGAGCGTTTGCTGGAGACCGACAACTGCGGTCGAATTGGTCCCGATCGAGGTTTTGAAAGATTGAAAGGCCGACTCAGGCGCGGACCCGGTGTGCAGGCCGCCCTCAATTTCCTTGCGGATAAGTCCGGTGACACCCTGATTCTGGAGCCGCAACACGGAGGCTGGTTTTGGCGGAATCAGAGCTGTTGCCGTTGCTGTCGTGATTCGTGGCCGTCCGAGAGCGGACGGCTCTCGGCTTGGTGCCGACGTAGATGAGCCCGAGGCGGAGACCACGGAGGACTGGGCCTTTGACTGTGTGGAGCGTGAGTGTGTTTTCAGGTGGATAGGTGGGGTTCGACCCGAAACCGTGTCCCGGGCAACTTGCTGTTGATCCCGAACCTGGCGAAAGTGCTTGATTATTTGTCCCCACTCACGGTCCGGGTATCTGACCATCTCGCTCAGGGAGGGGAGGAAACCAGCCTTTACAAGTCCTTCACGGATACGGACGGGAATCCGCTGGTAGGTTTCGAAAGAGATCTTTCCGTCCGGTGAGGGCCTGTAGACAACGGGTATCCTTTGACGGGATTTGGTCCGTTCCGCGAAAAAACTCGTTAAGATCTCCACTTCTTCGGAGGTGAGAGGGAGAGAGGACTTGGCATGTTTCCTGGCGACGCCACGGCGGATGACCTCCTCCGCCACGTCGTGCCTCGGGACTCCGAGTTCTAAAGCGAGTGCCTTGATCGTTACGGGGGCAGGTTCGCGTCTCTTAGGACGAGGAGCCTCCTCCCTCTGATGCGCCGTTCTCACGCTTGATTCTTGTGCGGATGTGAGACGGGAGCTCTCATCCATGTCGCGAAAATCACCACCGGTCTTACGGATGACCCACTGGATTGACCGGTTCAGCTCTTTTGCCAGCCGGTACACGGGCGTCTTCAGGTCGTACTCCGGATCGGTCACGCGAGCGAGATCGTCTCGAAGCGGCTGAAGTTTTTGACGGAGTTCTTTATCTAGCACGGTGGATCATCTTTCGGGCAGCACGTCATCGTTGACGCGGAAGGAAAAAGAGAAGCTGGACAGGGCGGTGGCCCGGCACAACTGCCGGACCACCAGGGATGAAATGAGAAGAACGGGAAACCTACCCCGCCCGGGCCTCCGCAAACCGCGGCGCCATGGATTCCATCTGCTCCATGACGAGCTTGATCGCGGCAGGCTGCTTGTCCGGCGGATAGCCGTTCTTGACGAGCAGCCGTTTGATGGAGGAGCGGAGCTTGGCACGGACATCGTCGCGGACCGTCCAGTCCGTGCGGACATCGCGCCGCATCACGGCGACCAGGTCACGGGCGATATTCGCGAGGACGCCTTCACCCTGAACATCCACGGCTGAAGCGTTTTGGTACACGGCGTCGTAAAAGGCCAGTTCATCCTGGTTAAGTTCAGGGTTGAACTGCTTGCCGCGGTTCTTCTCCTGTGAGACTTCCTTGGCAAGTTCCACCAGAGCTGCAATGACCTCCGCCGAGGTCAGCTGCTGGTTGGTGTACTTGTTCATCAGCTCCGTGATCCGCTCGGAGAACGCACGCTCCCGGATGGCGTTGTTCCGCGTCGTCCGCAGGGCCTCTTCGGAGATGAGTTTCCTCAGTGCCTCGATGGCGAGCTGCGGGTTCCGCGCCTGCTGGGTCTTCGCCATGAACTCGGGAGTGAGGTCTTCGAGGGAAGGCTTGGGCATGCCGGCAGCCTCGTAGATATCCATCACCTCGCCCGAGACCGTTGACGTGGCAATCAGCTGGCCGAGCAGGCGGGAGATGTCCTCCGGTACGGGGATCCCGCGGGACTGGCGGTCTTCGGCGTCCCACTTCGCCATCCACACCCGGATCTCTTCGTACACCTTGATCTCGGGCAGCAGGTGCGCCAGATGCGCCGACCCTGAACAGAGTGCCCAGGCCCGGGCCAGCTGGCCCGAATACCGGCGGTACTGGGAGGCCAGGGTCTCACTGTCGGGGGCGGGCTCGTTGCCGGGCGTCAGCGGGTCACGGAGGTAATTCACGGCACCGGTGACAGCGTGCAGGAAGGCCTTGGGCCCGCCTTTGTTCAGTGTGGCCTTCCAGTTGTGCCCGGCCAGCAGTTCGCGGAGCTTCTCGACCAGTGTTTCGGTGAGCGCAATCGCTTCGTCAATGTTCTTGCCCAGCGGCTGCTGCTTGCCATCCTGGCGGCTGTATTCCTTCAGCGCCGCCGACAGGTTCTCCGCCAGGGGGGCGTACGCCACCAGCAGGCCGTCTTCCTTTCCCCGGTAGGTGCGGTTCACCCGCGCCAGGGTCTGCATCAGCAGTGCGCCCTTCAGCGGCCGGTCCAGGTACAGGGTGTGCAGGGGCGGGGAGTCGTAGCCCGTGAGCATCATGTCCTTGACGATCACCAGCTCCAGCTCATCGTCCGCGTCCTTGAGCCGCTGCTTGATGGTGGCGTTCTGCGAATCGCGGCGCACATGGTCGGAAACCGGGGGAGTGTCCGAGGCAGTCCCTGAATAGACAACCTTGATCTTTCCCCGTTCCAGATCATCGGAATGCCAGTCCGGGCGCAGCTGAACGATCGCCGAATAAAGATTCGCGCAGATCTCGCGGGTGCCACCCACGATCATGGCCTTGCCGGGGGCATCGATGAACTTCCGCATCTGGTCCCGCCGGTTCTCCCAGTGCGCCACCAGATCTTCGGCCAGCTTGGCGATGCGCTCCGGCGCGCCGTATACGGCATTGACGACGGCGACGCTCTTCTCGATGCGCGCCCGTTCCGTGTCGTCCAGGCCTGCGGTGACTTCATCGGCGGCCTGGTCCAGGGACTCCTCGCTGACCCCGTCGGCCAGGCCCACCTTGATCAGGCGGGGCTCGAAGTAGACGGGGACGGTGGCGCCGTCGTCCACGGCCCGGTTCAGGTCATAGATGTCGATGTAGTCGCCGAACACGTCACGGGTGTTGCGGTCCTCGAAGGAAATCGGCGTACCGGTGAACGCGATCAGCGTGGCATGCGGCAGGGCATCGCGCAGGTGCCGGGCATACCCGTCCAGGTCGTCATAGTGGCTTCGGTGGGCCTCGTCGACGACGACGATGATGTTGCGGCGGTCAGAGAGTAGCGGGTGCTCCGCACCGGCGTCGCGTTCTGCCTTGCTGCGCCCGAACTTCTGCAGCGTGGTGAAGTAGATGCCACCTGTGGTGCGGCTGCTGAGTTCCTCCCGCAGCTCGGAGCGTTTGCGGATTTGCCGTGCCGTTTCGGGCAGGAGCTGGCTGCGGACGAAGGTCTCGTAGAGCTGGCCGTCCAGTTCGTTGCGGTCGGTGATGACGACGACGGTCGGGTTGCGCAGCTTCGGGTGCCGGATCACCAGGTTGGTGTAGAGCTCCATTTCCATGGATTTGCCCGAGCCCTGGGTATGCCAGACGACGCCGGCTTTGCCGTTGCTGCCCACCGCCTGCACGGTGCTTCCCACGGCTTTGGTGACGGCGAAGTACTGGTGCGGTTTGGCGATGCGTTTGATTAGTCCGGAAGCGCCTTCGTCGAACGCGGTGTAGCTGTTCATCAGCTGCAGGAAGCGTTCCTGGTTGTAGAGGCCCAGCAGCGCAGTGTCCAAACCGGTGACGGGTTCGCCGTCGAGCAGCGCGCCGGGAGGCACGGGCTTGCCGTCGTCGTCGACGTTCCAGGGCGAGAAGTGGTTCAGCGGGGTGAAAGGGGTGCCGTAGCGGGCGAACAGGCCGTCGGAGGCGAGCGTGAAGACGCAGAACCGGAATGCCATGGGGAATTCACGGACGTAGGTGGCCAGCTGGTTGTGGGCGGCGGCAACATCGGCGGACTTGCTGCCTGCTTTTTTGAGTTCGATGATGCTTACCGGCATGCCGTTGCAGTACAGCACCAGGTCGAAGCGGCGTTTGTAGTCGCCGTGCTGGATGGTGACCTGGTTGACGGCGAGCCAGTCGTTGTCGTCGGGGGAGTGGCTGACCAGGCGCAGGGTGGGGCTGACTTCCGTGCCGTCGGCGTCGATGTAGGTGAGGCGGAAGCCGTTGGTGAGGTAGTCGTGGATGCGTTGGTTCTCGGTGATCGCATCGGTGGACGTGGGAGCCGAGATCTCCGCCAGGGCCTGCTTGAGGTACTGGACGGGGACTTCGGGGTTGAACTTCTGCAGGGCGGCCAGCAGCCGGGGTCGGATGAGCAGTTCATCCCAGGAATCGCGTTCGCCGGTGCCGGGTGCAATGTCGTGTCCGGTTTTCGGACGCCAGCCGAGCGGTTCAGCGAGCATTTCCAGTGCGTCGCCTTCCCAGTCGGCTTCGGAATACCCCAGCTGCTGTGCCTGTGCCATTTAGACCATTTCCCCCATGGTGTTTTCGATATCTTTTACTCGCAGTTTTCCGGACATCAGCTGCGGGAGCAGTGCGTCGCGGGTGGCTGCGAGGGTCCTGTTTTCCTGCTCATACTCCGCAGCAAGCTCAAACAACGGCGCCGCGGCGGCACAGAAGTTCGATATGGCTGGGTAATCGACCTTCTGAACCTTTGTAGCTAGTGCTTCGGCCCGATTCAACCCGGGGACTGCAGAGTCCGAGTTCATCTCGGCCAGCCGTAGGGATTTCAAAACGTGGTAACAGAATGGAAGCGTCTCTGAGCCCAGCTTTGGATCTACGTAGTAGGTGGTATCGATCGGGAAGAACGGTCCCGGTGACCAATAGACCATTCCCGCCGAACCCTTCCGGCCGACGACAATTCCAGGTCCATCTTTCAAGGCCTCATTGTGGGCCCCGACGACGCCACCGCTACCGTAAACAGCAACATGGCCATGTGCCCTTTTTGCCGCTGGGAGTGCCTTGCCATATTCGAGGTTGAGCAGCTCGCCTAGGGTGGTTAGCTCACTGGAAGCGGCAATCAGTTGCTGGAACAAGGCCTGCGATGTGGTCGATGAGGTCTCAGCGAGTTTGGAGTTGGCGGCGATCTTGTCGTCGAGGGCCCCCAGTACCTCCGCGATCGCCCGCTGCTCGCTGACCGACGGGACAGCGTACGAAAACGACTTGATGGTCGTGCCGCTGAGGTTTTGCTGTGCCGCCCCGTTGGCTCTCGAAACTATGTGCTCCCGGTCGTTTAGAAGTGCGTAAAAGAGCCACTTCCCGTGGCAGACCTCCGGATCTGCTATGAGCGCGCAAGAAGCTTGATTGCATGTGGCTGGGCTCGACAAGATCCCCAGCTTGCCAACGGTCGCCCCGTACATCGCCATCAGGATTGTTCCTGAGGGCAGCAACTTGGCCGATGAGTTTGCAAGCCCCTGCTGTGAAATTGATTCCTCATAGCGAGTCACGAGCCCGTCGGTAAGCTCCCCGGTCTTGATCCATGGAATTTCGGGCGGCGAGTAAAACTCAGGATGGCTTCGGTTCGGGGTCCCACCGCTCGTGACTGTCTGACAGAGTTCCTCAACGGTTTTCGTTACCCAAACCATCAGATCCGCCCCAACTGCTCGCGGACGACCTTCGCGAGCCGGTCGGATTCCTCGAACTGCTCGAACAGCTCCTTCTTCAGCCGCTCGATCTTCTCCTCGATCGGCTCGCCGTCGTCTTCAATCGCAGCAGCACCTACATATCGTCCCGGAGTCAGGGCGTAGTCGGCCGCCTTGATCTCCTCCAACGTGGCCGAATAGCAGAAGCCCGGCTCGTCGTCGTACTCCAAGCCGGCCTCAACAGCGGAAGCCTTGCCGCGCCAGGCACGGAACGTGTTGGCGATCTTGTCGATGTCCTCATCAGAGAGCGCACGCTCGGCGCGGTCCACCATGTGCCCCAGATTGCGGGCATCGATGAACAGGACCTGGCCGGAACGGTCGATGGAACCGTTGGGACCGGCGGTTTTGTCCTTGGCGAAGAACCAGGTGCAGACCGGGATGCCGGTGCTGCGGAACAGCTGGGTGGGCAGGGCAATCATGCAGGAGACCAGATCGGCCTCCACCAGCTGGGCGCGGATCTGGCCTTCGCCGCCGGAGTTGGAGGACATGGAGCCGTTGGCCATGACCACGCCGGCCTTGCCGCCCGGCGCCAGCTTGGAAATGATGTGCTGGATCCAGGCGTAGTTCGCGTTGTTGGCCGGCGGCACGCCGTACTTCCAGCGCGGATCGGACTCGGAACGGGCCCAGTCCTTGATGTTGAACGGCGGGTTGGCCAGCACATAGTCGGCTTCCATCTCCGGGTGCTGGTCCCGGGCGAAGGTGTCGCCCCAGCGGGAGGCAAGGTTGCCGTTGAGCCCGTGGATGGCCAGGTTCATCTTGGCCATGCGCCAGGTGCGCTCGTTCAGCTCCTGCCCGTAAACCGAGATGTCCGAGCCCTCTTTTTTGTGGGCTTCCAGGAACTTCTCGGTCTGCACGAACATGCCGCCGGAGCCGCAGCACGGGTCATAAACACGGCCGTGGTCCGGTTCCAGAACCTCCACCAGCACACGGACGACGCCGGCGGGTGTGTAGAACTCGCCGCCCCGCTTGCCTTCGGCACGGGCGAACTTCTCGAGGAAGTACTCGTAGACCTCGCCGAGCAGGTCGCGGGCCTTCTTGGCGCCGTCGCCGGTGAACCGGGCGGAGTTCAGCAGGTCCAGCAGCTCGCCGAGGCGTCGCTGGTCCACGTTGTCGCGGTTGTAAATGGTGGGCAGGGTGGCGGCGAGGGTGTGATTGGCACCCATGATGAGCGTCATTGCGTCATCGATCAGTTCACCGATGGACTTCGCCGGGGCGTCGGCGGAGGCCTGGGTGCCTTTGGCATTTTCAGCCAGGTACTGCCAGCGGGCCCGGGCCGGGACCCAGAAGACACCGCGGCCGGTGTACTCGTCGACGTCGTCAATGAACTGGGCAATCTGGTCCTCGTTCATCCCATCGGCTTCGAGCTCCACTCGGATCTGCTCGCGGCGCTCGTCAAAGGCGTCGGAAACGTACTTCAGGAAGACCAGCCCCAGGATCACGTCCTTGTACTGGGACGCATCCATGGAGCCGCGCAACTTGTCGGCGGCCTTCCAGAGCGTGTCCTTGAGTTCCTTCATGGTTGACGGCGCGGCCGCAACCTTTGTCTTCGGGGGCACTAGGTGATTCCTTCCATTGGGGCGTGAGTGGCTGTCACGGTGACGGTTCCACCGGCTACGCCGTCCAAGACAAGCGTAGTGAGTTCATCGAGTTGTTTCAGTCGGGCACGCGCCTGGGCACGCTGGGTGTCGAGCTCCAGCAGGAGACTGGAGACCTCCGGTCCGGGGTCGGCAGGGATCTGCCGGACCGGCCAGCGCCGCCAGCTTCCCGGGGTGTCTGCTTGGGCGTTGATGTCCGCTGCCACCAGCTCAGGCAGCACCCCGGACCGCTTCGTCTTGTTTACACGCAGCACACGGGCCGGGTACTGAACGACGGCGCCACCCGCGGCATCGACGAACGCTGCGGCCTGCGGACCGGTGCAGAACACGACGTCGCCGGGTTCCGTCCTGCGGTCGACCACGTGGGCATAAAAGTCCAGCAGTTCCATACGGCGGGTCCCTTTCGGCTGGGTGCCGAGCAGCTCGGGAGTTCCATAGACCGGGACACTGCCCGCAGCGCTGACCAGACCGTCCGCAAGCCGGGTCCCCGGCACATACGTGACTATGCCCTCTTCCATGAGCCGCCCGAGCGGGCGAGGACGGCGCCGCGTTCCGCCGTCGGGCGTGGGTTCCACGGAGTACCTGTACAAATGGTCCTGGGGAGAGCCAGTGCTCAGTCCCTCCAGTAGCTCGTCCGCCCGCAGAGCAGCAGCCGCACCACGCGGACCGGATACCGGAGGCGCGGCGTGGGCTGCGGCGGTTAGCGCCGTGCTGCCCGGCAGGATGACCCGGGTAAGGACAGGCCGGGCGAAGCGGAAGGAGTGGGCGCGGACATGCTCCTGGGATCCAAGGCTCGCAGCCACGTCGCTGATGAGGTCCTTGGCCGTGGCGGGATTGAGTTTTTCGCCAGACAGATCCGCTACTACGGTCCAGCGGTCCGCGATGGGCACGTCAGGGTGCGCCGGACCCAGCACCCAAAGAGCCAGTGCCTGCCGGGGTTTGCTGCGGAGCAGGCCCTCCGGCAACCGCACTATGGCCCGAACACGGCCGTCACGGATCAGCCCGGCGCGGACCTCCCTCGCGTCGCCCTTGGGCAGTACATCTGACAGGACAGCAGCAGGTGCCAGAACAACCCCGCGCTGGCGGTCATCCATTTGCAGCACTGCCTGGTCCACTGCCGTGAGGATCTCCAGTGGAGTCATTCCGGGACGGCCGGGGGAGGGGTAATGCGCCAGGTGGACGGCGGCGCCGTCGATCCCGAACTCCCCGGAGGGATCAACGGTGAGGGTGCGGCCGGATATGCCGTGGACGCGGAGCCGCCGGCGGACCAGCCGCGCGGTCTCTCCTCCTCCGCTGCGCGTCACGAGGGTGGCATCGGCCGCGTCGCCGAGGGCGGCGGCAAGTGCGAGCAAAAGGTCGCTGCCGCCGTCGGACGGGTCGGCGAACACTGGCTCCGGGAGGCCGGCGGCCAGTTCGACAGCGATCCCGGCGACCAGCCGGGCTGCTTCATCTGTGAGTGCAGTATCAGTGTGGCTTCGCAGGCCGGCACGGAACCGGTTTGCCATCAACAGTTCAAAGGCGGCAGCCGGGTTGAACGCGGCGTCTGCCAGCTCGGAAGCGAACCGTGCCAGGACAGGCAGGTCCGCCTGAACGGCTTCCAGCTCGCGGTAAAGGAGCTCGTCATCGGGGTCGTGTTCATCTGCAAGGTCCAGCAGGTCTTCAGAATCCCAATGCGGAAAGGGCTCGCCGCTCATGGCCAGGAGGGTCAGAAGTGATGTCAGGGCCTGGAATGCCAGCGGGTCCTCCCGGCGGCCGCCGGCCAGCACGGCAAACGCCGCAAGGTCGTCCTGAGCCTGCGGATTGTTTCCATGACCTGTCTCGACCAGCCACGCAGCAACCTCGTGCGCATCAAACAGTTCCTGGCCGCCGGTCTGTGTCACCGGGGCCGGGAAGGGGCGTTCCTTGCTGCGGAACCGGGTCCGCCACATGGAAACCACTGCGCGCTGGACTCTTGCAAGGGAAGCCACATCGGAAAGGGAGATGTGCAGTGCTGATGACGCCGTCATTGCATCTCCCTTCTCTGGATTAGTCCTGTGGTTACAGCTTAGGGGCTAGCCAATCTATGCGGAGCATAATCCTGATAAGAGGGGTTATCAGCAACCGCGGCTCGATATCAGGGTGACGCGGCTTAGGTTGATGGAACGGGAACGGCCGGCGAGCTGAACCCGGGATCCGCGGTTGCTAACGGTTGGGGGGGAGCAGCCGCGGGTCCGCCTCTTTCTCCCGCTCCCTGTCACGAAGGAACAACCATGACACAAGAAACCAGCAACCAGCCGGGGCCCGGCACTGATGCCCCTGCAGCAGCGCCGCAGGGTCCTGGTGATTCTGAGGGCACCCATAATCCGTTCCTCAAGACACCCGGCAAGAAGACGCCCTTTCTCTGGGCGGGGGCTGGGCTGGCCGCAGGACTGATCCTGGGCATCGGAATAGCGCAGATCGATCTGGGCACCCAGTCACAGGCGCTGAGCCAGGCCGTGGCTGAGTGCGGAGTAGAGGATGAAATCTGGATCGAGCTGGGCGACGAGGGCCAGAGCCTCTCCATGGACACCGAGGGCGAGGAAACATCCGGAGCCTCCTATTCCGACGTCGTCTGTGTGCTGGATGAGCTGGGGATGCCGGACAGCGTCAGCAGCCGGATGGGAAACACCCGGGCTCTGGACGGCCGGCAGGAAGCGCAGTGGGGTGAATTCTCCGCTACGTGGGGCTATCACCCGGACAGCGGAATGAACGTCGTCATCGAAGTCGTGGAGGCGAAGTGATGAATGCTCATTGGCCGCCCGGCGTCGGGAAAGCGCCTACTCGGGAACCGGAACAGGCCTCCGGGACCCCTGCAGGGATGCCAGTGCTGGAAGAGGAGCTTCCGGAGCCGAAACGCAAGCGTCGTTGGCTGGGACGCACCACAGCCGTGGTGCTCCTTGTTGGCGTGGGAGCCGTGTCCGGTGTCCTCCTCACCGATCCGACAGCCAGCGAAGAATACAAAGTCCTGGCCGCCGAACTGGAAGAGGCGATTGGGGACTACCAAGATCTCGACGCGCGGTACGTACGTCTGTCGGCCGGGATGAGCAGCCGCGAGGACGCTGTCGCCGAGAAGGAAGAGGCACAAATCGCCCAGGGACTGGAGCTGGTGAAGCGGGAGGAAGCGGTCAAAGCACGCGAAGAGGCGGTTACGGGAGCCGAGAAAGAGAAAGCGGCGAACACGGTTTCCGACGGTACGTGGACGGTTGGGCGCGACATCACTCCAGGCACGTACAGATCCTCCGGTGAGGTCGGATCCCGGTGCTACTGGGCGGTGCTGCGCAGCGGTTCCAACGGTGCGGACATCCTCGAAAACGACATCCCGGGTGGTGGACGCCCGGTGGTCACGCTGGCAGAAGGCCAGGACTTCAACACGGCCCGCTGCGGTACGTGGGAGAAGCAGTAACGCTCCCGGCGCAAAGAACAACCGGAAAAGAATCAACAACAGTTAGGAAGAACGATGAACATTAATCACATCCGCAAGCCGGCGCTCGCCGCCTCCGCAGCGCTGATCCTGGGGCTGACCATGTCGGCCTGCTCCGCTGAAACCGGCGGCAGCGGAACAGACGCTGGACAGCCTGCCGCGACCGCTCCCGAGACCGTGGAGACCCCGGCGCCGGAGGCACCAGCTGCACCTTCGGTGGGCGTTCCCTTCACCGCCGACATGGGAAATGGGAACACAGCCCGCATTACTGTGGTCTCCGCTGAGTACAGCGACACGGCCAGCACCCAGTCCTTCGCCCCGGCGGCGCAGAACGGAGGGTTCCTCGTTCTTGACGTGCTCTGGGAAACCGAAGCCGGAGTCACCTCGTCCAACCCGCTGTACTTCAACGCAAAGGATGCTGAAGGCCGGGCAGGGGAGTACTACATGTTTGCCGATAACCAGCTGGCCAGCGGAGAGGTTCAAATGGGAGACAAGTCCCGCGGCACGGTCGTTTTCGACATCGCTCCGGGCCCGGCGACAGTGGTGATCACCGATCCTCTGCTTCAGGAAGCCGCGCGGATCCAGGTTGGCGGCTGAGAAACGCAATAAGTTGAGGGTTCTCCTGCTGCTGGGGGGCAGGAGAACCCCAGCAATGTCAGACCTTGGGCGAAATGCCGTCCAAACCCTCAGCAGACCAGAAGCTCATGGCCATGGTCGAACAGGTGGGAAGGTGCACGCGAACTACGCGGCTCGCAGACCCCACACAGCGTCTTCATAGCGCAGAGCTGGAAGGTGTGGCGGCAGCAGAAGCAGTCCTAACCGGGTGGGGATTTACGCGCCGTCCTGGTAGTACTGGCTGGAGATGCCGTAATCCGGATCAAGCTCGGAGCGCTGCATCTGGTGTTCCGGCGGGTTCTCCCGGCAGGGCGTGTTCGCCAGAACTTCCACCCACGGTTGTCCGCTTTCCCGGTAGGTGGCAGTGAGGACCACATCGTCCTGGGAATACACCAAGACCCGGATGTCGCCGCGTTCCTTAGGCGGAGAGGTGATCTCATCCTGGAGTTCCCATCCTTCAGCGTCCAGCCATGCTCCTACACGGTCTAGTGCGGCGTTGGCTGTGTCGCTGTCGGGCACCGAGTTGGCAGCGATGCCAAGCCACCTGGTTTCCAGATGCTGCTCCTCGATCTCAGGGCGCAGGCAGGACTGCTCCCGCAGGTCCTCGATAAGGAGTCCGGCGTCGGCCTGTTCCACCAGGGCGGGAAAGACCTGTTCAAACCGGGACAGATAATCCGGGGATGTCTCTCCGGCAGGATCAGGTGTTCCTTCGGTGTTCATGGCACAGCCTCCCAGGGATGCGGTCAGGACGATTGCTGCGGAGATTGCAGCGGCTGGACGCAGGTTCATTTTTCGAGACTCTCGGTGCTCACAGTCGGCCACTTTCTGATCGTGTAATCTTCCGGGCGGTCTTCCAGCGGGCTTTCCCAGTAGGAGTAGCCGAATCCGTAGTGGAATACCTCTTCAACGTACAACCTCACCTCACCTCCATCGATCACAGCCTCGATGTTTGCCGCGGACGTTGACCGCTCGACGAAGTAGTCCGTGTGTCCCTTCATCAGCGCATCCGTCCGGGCCTGGTCCAGGAACCCGGACTCCAGGCGCACGGCGCCCATTTGAGTCTTGGGATCTCCGCCGCTCCAGAACGACCCGCTGTGGAACCCGCCGCCGGCCACCTGCGCTACCGTGATCGGGTCATCACGGGTCTGGATCCAATAACGGTTGGCGTCCGGGTTGGCGGTGTCCTGAGGACTCGATACTTCGTAGCCGGTTCCGGCGGTCGCCACGTAAACGATGTTCGTGGCATCCAGGCCCAAACGTTCGCCGGTGCCCAGCAGCGAGCCGCCGGCGCTGTAGCCGATATAGGTGCTGCGGGTGTCAGGGGGAACTTCAAGATCCAGCGCATGGTCGAAGGCCGCCAGCAGCGGACCTCCCTCCTCGTTATAAGAGCTGGTGAGGTTGTGGTGAAGTTCGTCCGGCAGGTCCGATCCCTGCCAATAGAAGGAGAGTTTTTCCGGCCCGGCGTCCCCGTCCACGGCGTTCAGCCGGTCCGTGTAGCTTTCCACGCTGCCCAAGGCGGCTTCAGTCCCCGGCACCAGGACAGCCGACGTCGTCACCTCCGCGGAGGGCGTGCCCTTCATGGTGACGATCCGTCCGTCTCCTTCGGTGCTGACCATGACTACCTGTGCGTCGGCGCTGATCAAGTAGTCCAGTCCCTTGAGTTCGCCAGCCAGCCGGCCGTGTTCAGCTTCCCACGCTTCGTAATCACGCTGCCAGAGGATTACAGCTGCCTCTGTATGCCCGTAGTTGGAGAGCAGCGGTTTCTTCAAAGCATCCAGCTCCTGCTTTACGGTGTGCCGGTAGCCGGCCACCGTGATGGTGTTGGCGTGCGCCCGGGACGCAAACGGCACGCCGTTGAGCGCTCCGAATACGGCGGGGTAGAGGAGCAGGAGCTTCTCCTGGTCTGCTGCCGGGAGTTCCAGCCAGGCACCGCGGATTGCGGCGATTCCCGCTTGGGACAGGCTGTCATTCATCACGGCGGACATGGCTGCTTCCGGGCTTCCGGGGGAGAACGGCCCCATTGGCGTGTTGGCGGCCAGCAAAGCGGCGGCCTCCGGATTGGCTTCGGTCCAGGCCTTCAGCTCGGCCTTGTCCAGCCCCCGGAGTGACTCCAGCAGCTGACCGGGGGTTACGGCACCCAGTCGATCATCGAGGGTGACGGTCAGGGCAGCCCAGTCCACCTTCGGGAGCACGGGTCCGCCGGCCCGGGCGTGAATGGGCAACCCCTCTCCGGTGCCACCGGAGACGGAGGCGAGCCGGGCGGCTGTCTCCTGCTGGAGGGTGTTCCACCGCTGGGTGAGGTCACCCGCGCGCGAGTTGAATTCATCGAGGGCGCGCTGGGCAGAGGGATCGTCTTCAGCAGGAGCGGCCGCGGGCCGTTCAGCCTCGAGTGTCCGGCACTCGGCGCGAAGATAGCCCGCGGCCGCAGCGAAGTCCTGGATGATGCCGGCAGCGGCAACGAGGGCCGACCGCCAGCCGGCCATGGGATCGGCCAGCGAATCCATTGCCGTGTGCACCAGGTCCTGGGTTGCCGGTTCCTGGTACGCCGGAATCACCCTCTTCCACGCGGCCGCGGCGTCGGTCAGGTAGCTCTCAGCCACTCCAGCCCGCACCCGCAGGTCCTCGGCGGCGGCTTCTAGGTCCGAGAAGTTCCCACTGATGTCCGGGAGCGCGGCGCCTGCCATCATTCCTCCATGAACCGGAGCCGGCCCGTCCGCGGCGGGGAGGCAGGGGAGTAGGTTGTGGGCAGCTTCGCCAGCGCCGACTCGGCAGCAGCGCTCATCTGGCCGTCAGCGTCCACAAAAGCCGCGGTGGCGTCTGCCAAGGCAGAGGTCTTGCGGAAGACCAGGCTGGCGACGTTCTGTGCGACATCCCGGCGCGAATCCCAGAACGTGGAAAATGCCCCGGCGACCGTTGCCGCGGAACCAAAGCTTCCGGCGAGCTGGTCAGCGCTGCTCCCGGCATCCCTGCCGGCGTCGAGCAGAGCCTGGCCGTCCGCAGCGATATCCACGATGGCCGCATGGATGACACCCGGCTGGATCTCGTACTGCATGTTCCCCCTGGAGATGATGGACATCTTCGTTACCGGAGAGTCTGGATCCTTTCCCTGCCGAAGTCGATGGGCAGAACTACCCATGTCAGGGCCTTGGGCCGGGAGCGGGAACGCAGGAAGACCCCGCGGCGGGGCTGCAGCGGACCATATTTGGCACCGGTCCCGGCCAGCCCTTGGTAAGCTTGGAAGAAGCCCTTCGCCCGCCGCACTGCCCACAGCAGTGTCCGGCTTCCGGCGCGGAGGCGCCCCTTTCCACCGCACCCACCACTGACCTGCTGCTCCGCTCTGCCCTGCGCCTTCGCAGGTGCCGCCAGGCCGGAGCAGCTGCACTGTGCCCCACGCCCCGCGGCGGGAAGACACGCAATACCGTAGGAGAAGCGCCACCCCCATGCAGTCCGCCCCCGCAGAAACGTCCGCAGACGCCCACGAAGATTCCCCCGCGGAAACCCCCGCAGAATCATCCGCAGATTCAAGCGCGCTGTCCCTGTTCGACCGCCGCTACGAACCCAATGTCGCTGAAGTAAACCAGCTGTGCGACACCCTCGCCGGACTCAAGCCCGGCAGCGAAGTTCCCTATATCGATCCGCAGCATGACGTGGACGAAGCCCGGATCGTGAGCCTGTTCTCAAACAACGGCCCAGCTCACCCGTCGGGCTTCATCACCGCCGGCAGTGACGAAGCCGTCACCCGCCTCCTCGGCGTTCACTGGCAGGTGGGCCTGCAGCCCAAATACGTCATGCCGTGGAACGTCCACCCCTGGTACACCCCGGGAGAGCCGCACACCAAGCTCACCAAGGAAGAAGTTGCCGAGGGCCTGAAGCCGCTGCTGCGCTTCCTGGCACTGGTTCCCCGGGCATCGGTCATCGTTGCCCACGGCACCGAGGCGCAGCGGCTGGCAGCAGCATTCCTGAAGACTGAAAACAGGATGATCTACCGCCGCAGTTTCAAGGTCTACAAGGCACGCTCTGCCGAAGGCCGTTCGTTCGGCGCCACAGAGGAACGCCAGCAGGAATCGCTGGCCGAAATGCGGATCGTCTACAAGGACGCGATGGCCCGCACCGGTCTGGCTGCGACCGGCCGCTAGAAAAGCTCGAAAGCTAGTTCGACCCGCTCACCGGAACATCGACGATTCCGGTGAAGCGGGAGCCAACACCCTCATATTCACTGCGGACGCTGCCTTCAGGAACTGCCGGCAGTTCCCGGCCGCTGTGGTCGTCACAGGCCACAAAAGTAAACTCCGGCCACCACTTCTTCGGACGGGCCGTTTCGCGGAAACCGCACACCGCGCATTCCAGCTGTACCCAGACGGGCCGCTTGCCGGTGCGGTTGGCGCGCGACTGTGCCAGCCAGGCCGGAGGATTGGCGTCGAGCTCGTTGAGCTCGGCCTGTTCCAGCCGCGCCGGGATGCCGTGCTTGGCGGCCATTTCGAGCGGAATATCAAGGTACTGGGCTGCCTGGCGTCGAGTAATCATCACTTCAACGATACGGCCGGGGGGGGGGGGGGGGGGGGGGGGGGGGCGGGCGCCCCGGGCCGCAGGTTTCGCAGCCCTTAGCTGCCGGAACCTAGTCTGCCTCGGCGAAGGCCTGCCGCAGATTCGCTTCCTGGTCCTTGGAGAGGTTGGTGGCGATCAGCGTCGCACCCGGGAAGCCATCCTTGAAGGCATCAAGGACCCTGTCCTCCACAGCATCGGAGGAGAGCACAAACAGGGCCGAGGTGCCCGGAGTGACTTCCTGGCGGACCTGCTTGATGAAATTGTCGTCGATGCCGACGTCCACCATGGAGCCGGTCAGGGCACCGATAGCAGCTCCGACAGCTGCACCAATCAGCGGGATGAAGAAGATCAGCCCAAACAGCAGGCCCCAGAAACCTCCTCCCAGGGCGCCGGCGCCAACCATGTTGTGCTCCTGGATGGTCCGGGGCTTTTTCTTGTCCTGGGGCCAGGTGACAATGGCCTCGTCCTGCACGGTGATGAGGCTCTGGGACTCAAGGCTGGCCAGGGTTTGCGTTGCCCTTTCAGCTGCGTCCGCGTCGGGGAATTTCCATACGGTAAGTGTTGCCATGGCAGATGCTCCAAACAGTTGGGATCCAGGCACTATCCGGCGTGTGCCGGGCACACGGACGGTTAGAGTAGGTGCCACGCTAGCCAGCGCCGGCCGCCCGCGGCAAGGGAACAGGGCCCGGGAAGCCCGCTGCCGCCCAAGTCTTCCCGCTGTCTCTGTCCCGCAGGGTTGTGCGGTCGTAGACTCAGTTCTGCGGCACGCCCGGACCGCCGACCCAGGAGCCTGAATGAGGGACCTTTCCCGCCCGGCATGGTGGACCAACGCGGTGGTCTACCAGATCTATCCGCGCAGTTTTCAGGACACCACGGGCGACGGCATCGGTGACCTGACCGGCATCATCAGGCGGCTGGATTACCTGCAGGAACTCGGGGTTGACGTTCTCTGGCTTTCCCCAATCCACGAGTCCCCGCAGCGGGACAACGGCTACGACATCAGCAACTACTGGAAAGTTGATGCGTTGTTCGGCACAGAGGATGAATTCGACGAGCTGCTCTCCGAGGTTCATGCCCGCGGCATGAAGATGATCATGGACCTGGTCATCAACCACACCTCCACTGACCACGATGCTTTTCAACGGTCCGTCTCCTCCCGTGAGAGTATTTCCCGGGACTCCTACTACTGGCGTGATCCGCGCCACGGGTTCCGCGGCGGCGAGCCCGGTGCGGAACCCAACAACTGGGGATCCCTTTTTGGCGGCTCAGCGTGGACGTGGCATGAGCCCACACAGCAGTACTACCTGCATATCTTTTCGCGCCACCAACCTGATTTGAACTGGGCTAGTACCCGGGTCCGGAACCGGGTCTACACGATGATGAACTGGTGGATGGACAGGGGAATTGACGGTTTCCGGATGGACGCCGTGAACTACATATCCAAGGATCAGCGCTTCCCTGACAGCATGATCCAGTTTGGCGGCGTGTGGGGCGACGGTGCTCCCTTCTACACCTCGGGGCCCCGGGTGCATGAGTTTGTGCAGGAGATGATGCGTGCGGTGTTTGCACACCGCAGCGGGGACTATCTGGTTGTTGGGGAAACCACCGGAGCAACCGTTGAGGAAGCACGGCTGTTCACCGATCCCTACCGGAATGAGCTGGACATGCTGTTCCAGTTCGAACACGTGAACCTGGACCACGGACCGGGCGGCAAATGGGACCGTCGTCCGGTAAACCTGCGGGACCTGAAGACCAGCTGGAACCGCTGGCAGCACGGTTTGGCCGAGCGGGGCTGGAACAGCCTGTACCTGAGCAACCACGACCAGCCACGCCATGTGTCCCGGTACGGGAACGACGGCGTCTTCCGCTACGAGTCAGCCACTCTGTGGGCGACCCTGCTGCATATGCAGCGCGGAACGCCCTTCATCTATCAAGGGGAAGAAATCGGCATGACGAATGCCGGCTTCGCCACCATTGAGCAGTACCGTGACGTTGAATCCCTGAACTACTACACAGAGTCCACCGCAAGGGGCATGGATCCTTCGGCGGCCCTGGAGATCCTCCGGCACGCCAGCCGGGACAACGCCAGGACACCCATGCAGTGGACCCCGGGACCGGGTGCCGGGTTTACGGACGGAGTGCCCTGGATCGGGATCGGCCCCCGGTATAAAGAAATCAACGTGGAACGCGACCAGGCCTCGGAAAAATCGGTCTTCCGCTACTACCGGCAGCTCATCCGGATGCGCCACGAACTGCCGGTTGTCGCGACAGGGGACTTCCAGCTCCTCCACGCCAACCATCCGGCCCTTTTCGCCTTCAGACGCAGCCTGGGGGAGATGAGTCTGGGCGTCATGGGCAACCTCTCGGGCCGGGATCTAGCCGTGCCGGCGGACCTCCAACAGGGTGAGCTGATCCTCAGCAACTACGGACCCGGCCGGCAGGAGACAGTCCTGGGGCCCTGGGAAGCCCGCGTGGTGGACATCAGCGGGCAGCCATAAGCCCTGTCCAGCGGGAGGCCGCTGGACAGGGAGCGGTGAAGCGGCGAGTCACTCAGCGGTGAGCGCCGCCCCGTACAGCTCAAGCAGCCGTGCCGTTCCGCCGCTGGCCATGGCACAGCGCTGGCGTTCCGCACCGGTACCGGATTCCCAGATGTCCTGAAGCCCGGCACGTACCCAGTCCGTGTCATTCTCGGCGTCGAGTGCACCGGCAGTGAAGTCCAGCAGGGCCTGGATCCTCTCCTTCGCCGGAACCAGCGCGGCACTCACCGGATCCACCAGCTTGCCGGTCAGTCCTTCACGGGCGGCCTGCCACATGGCAGCATCGAGCAGCTCGGATTCGGGCACCGGACGGTCAATCCCGCGGGCTGCCTCGTCGACCGCGGTACTTACCAGCCCCCGGATCAGGGCGGCGATCAGGACGGAATCCCGGGCCCGCAGCTGGGCATCACCGGCGCGTACCTCCAACGTCGGATATGAATCAGAAAGCCGGGCCATCCAGGTCAGCACACCCCGGTCGAGGATGGCGCCGGTGGACACCAGCTGTGCAACCCGGCGTTCGTAGTCCGCTGCGTCCTGGAACGTGGGAGGGCAGCCCTGGACCGGCCAGCGGCGGTAGTGGACTACGCGCCAACTGCCGAAGCCGCTGTCCCGGCCCAGCCAGTAGGGGGAGTTGCAGCTGAGGGCGACAATGGCCGGCAGCCATTCCCGGATCCTGTTCAGTGCCTGGACCCCGGCCTCGCGGTCCGGGATGGAAACGTGGACATGGAGGCCGTTCACGAACTGGTCCCCGACGATCCCCGGAGCGCTGTCCCGCAGCTGACGGTAGCGTTCCTTGTCCGTCAGCTCAGGGTAGTGGTCTTCGATGACCGGCGCGGAGGCCGTTCCTGAGGCCACCACCCCTGCCTTGCGGGCTGCTGTTTCAAGCTGGCCGCGGAAGTTCAGCAGGTATTCCTCAGCCTCCGTCAGAGTGGCCGAGACCGGCGTGGCGGTTTCAATCTGGCAGCTGAGCAGTTCACGCTGGATTTCGCCGTCCGTGACCCGGGGCGAGCGGTGCAGATAGCCTGCGACTTCCCCGGCCTTGTGCACCGGAAGCCCGGTGACCGGGTCCAGCAGCAGGTACTCTTCCTCGATGCCCAGTGTCGCCATGCATCCCTCCAGATCTTTTCCGGCTGCAGGCATCCACCTGCAGCACTTCCTCGAAAAGACTAGGGCCGAAGGGCACCCCGAAGCCAAATGAGAAGCAGGCTGAGGTTTTGTTGCGGCGTTACGCTTCGGCGGTCAGGGCCGACCCGAAAAGGCTGGTAAGCCCGTCCCAGCCCCCGGAAGCGTATGCGGCACGCTGGCGTTCCGCGCCCGTTCCGGAAACGAGCATCCGCTGCACCCCGCGGTGGACATAGTCCAGGTCTCCGCTGTCCTCCAGCGCCGGACGAATGTGCTCCAGCAGCATTCCTACCTGGTCCGCTGCAGCGGATGAATCGCCCATGGCCCCCATCAGCCGTCCCCCCAGCCCGTACCTCGCCGCCTGCCATAGTCCGGCGTCGAGCAGCTCGGGTTCAGGGGCAGGCCCCGGGGCCGCCGTGGCTGTTAGAACCAGTCCGCGCACCAGGGCCGCCAGCAGCACGGAATCAGCGGCCTCGAGCTGCGCATCACCCACCCGCACTTCCACGGTGGGGTAGCGCTGGGACAGCCGGGCCGCCCAGCCGATGTGTCCGGCGTCCAGAACAGCATCAGAGTCGAGCAGGCGGGTCAGCCTGCGGTCGTAGTCCGCAGCGTCCGCAAACTCCGGCGGGCACCCCTGCACGGACCAGCGGCGGTAATGGATCAGCCGCCAGCTGGCGAAGCTGGTGTCCCGCCCGCGCCAGAAGGGGGAGTTGCCGCTCAGCGCCGCGAGTGTGGAGAGCCAGGGGCGGAGCCTGTTCAGCGCAGCGATGCCGGTTTCGCGGTCGGGAACTCCAACATGGACGTGTGTGCCGTTGAGATAGTGCTCCCCGGCGACCGCCCCGGTCAGCGAGCCCATCGCCTGGTAGCGCTCGGTGCCGGATACTTCGGCGGGACTGTCCGCAATGCGCGGGGCGGCCCCGGAGAGCACGACGCCGATTCCGGCCTCTGTTACGGCACCGGCTATCGCGGTGCGTGCGCTGAGCAGGGAAGCGGCTGCCTCCTCCACCGTCTCGCAGATGACAGTGGAGGTTTCAAGCTGGCAGGCGAGGAACTCCGCCTGCCCGGCTGGTGCGGGTGTGCCCGGGGGCAGGACGGCAGGGGCAGCGGCAAGGGCTCTGGAGATTTCCGCAGCGCGGGGGGCCGGGAACCCCGTGGCCGGATCGACGAGCAGGAACTCTTCCTCGATGCCGAACGTCGCCATGCGTTGCCCCTGGTCGCCGAAGAATCCGGGAGATGCCTGCCCGTCGGCTCAGTTTAGAGCAGGTCCCGGTGCGGCCGGGAGGGGGTTGGAGGAACTATCCGTTGCATGGGGCTCAGGGCCGGACCGCACGCCAGGTAAAGGTGAGATATGGCAGCTGCAGCTCTTCGCCCGGAGCGTGCCCAAGGTGGTCGTGGAGGTACCAGGAGAGGTTGGCCAGGACCTTGGCCCGGGTGGGCTCTGAGGCAGAGAGGTAGTAGGCGCGGGACTGGGCAAGTTCCGCCAGGTCTTCCGGCGTCATGGCCGCCGACCAGGAGGTGGTGTGGAATTCCTGCAGCTTCAGCTGCGTCCCCAGGGCGGGGCGGAAACCCGGCCGCAGAACGTCGCCGGCGTGGATGATCCGGGAAAACCGGTGCACCCAGGGCACGCTGACATCCAGCTGGTTCCAGATCAGTCCGGCAAAACCCCCGGGAGCGAGGATCCGGTTGAACTCCGCGGCCGAAGCAACCGGGTCGCACCAGTGCCAGGCCTGCGCCACGGTGACTGCGTCGAAGGATGCGTCCGGAAGACCCGTGTGCTCGGCCGTGCCCTCGGTTACCGGAACTGCGGGCAGCGACCGCGAGAGCTGGGCGAGCATGTCCGCCGAAGGATCAACGGCGTGAACCCGGAAGCCTGCTGAGGCGAGGGCAGCCGTGTACTTTCCCGTCCCGGCGCCGATGTCCGCCACCGAGACGGACGCAGCAGCTCGTCCGGCGATCGAGGGAACGTCGAAGAGCCATTCCACCGCTTCAACCGGGTAGCCGGGGCGGATCCGGTCATAGTGTTCGGCACCGGTGCGGTAGCTGCCGCCGAGCTGCCGGCGGCGCAGACCGTCGAGCTTGGGTCCGCTGGAAGCCAAATCAGTCCTGGAAAAGGTCGTCAAGGTCGGGGTTGAGACGCTGCAGTACTTCGTTGTGAAGCATGCCGTTGGTGGCCAGGGCATTGCCGCCGAAGGGGCCGTCTTCGCCTTCGAGGGAGGTGAAGCGGCCGCCGGCTTCGGTCACGATTGGAACCAGTGCAGCCATGTCGTAGAGGTTGAGCTCGGGCTCGCAGGCAATGTCCACCGCGCCCTCAGCCACCATGCAGTAGGACCAGAAGTCGCCGTAGGCACGGGTCCGCCACACGGACTCAGTCAGGCCCAGGAACTCGTCCAGGGTCCCGCGCTGCTTCCAGCCGGTGAGGCTGGAGTAGGACAGGGACGCGTCGCCGAGGTTGGAGACATCCGATACCCGCAGCCTGGTTGCCGACGCCAGGGAACGGCCCATGTAGGCGCCGGTGCCCGTTGCGGCCCACCAGCGTTTGCCCAGCGCGGGTGCACTGACGACGCCGACTACCGGAACGCCGTCGTCCACCAGCGCGATGAGGGTGGCCCACACGGGGACGCCGCGCACAAAGTTCTTGGTGCCGTCGATCGGATCGATGATCCAGCGCCGTGGCCCGGAGCCGGTTGAACCGAATTCCTCGCCCAGGACGGCGTCGCGCGGCCGGGCACGGGAGAGCTGGCCGCGGATGGCGTCTTCGGCTGCCTTGTCTGCGTCCGTGACGGGTGTCAGGTCCGGCTTGGTCTCGATGCGGAGGTCCTGGGCCTTGAACCTGGACATGGTCTGGTCGTCCACGGAGTCGGCCATTACATGGGCGAGACGCAGATCATCGTTGTAGTTCTGAACGAACGGCATACTTCAACTTATCGCTATTGCCGCTGCGCTGCCCACGTTTACGCGGGCGCGCGGCGTGTGCCTGCCTGGAAGGGGCTCCAGGATGTGCTTACTGGGTTCCCAGTTCCTTGGCCTGGGCACGGTTCTCCGTGCGCAGCCCGCCCGATCCCAGCAACCGGCGCAGGGAGGCCAGCCGGGCGGGACCGGCAGCCCCGGCGCTGCCCGACTCAACCCAGGCGTCAAGGCCGCAGTTCACGGCGTCGTCGTCATGGCGGCAGCCGCGTTCGCAGGCTTCGGTGCCCGGTTCCAGATCGGGGAAGGCGCTGAGGATCCGGTCCGGATCCACGTGCGCGAGCCCGAAGGAGCGGATGCCGGGAGTATCGATGATCCAGCTGCCCGCCGGGGCGTCCTGGACCTTCAGCGCGAGTGCAGACGAGGAGGTGTGCCGGCCGCGGCCGGTCACGGCGTTGACTCCGCCGGTGGCGCGGCGGGAGCCGGTCAGCGCGTTCACCAGCGTGGACTTCCCGACGCCGGAGTGGCCCACCAGGACGCTCACCTTGCCCAGCAGGTGCTCGTGCAGGGCCGCGACGGCGCCTCCTGACAGCCGGGCGGAAAGACCGTCGTCGGATTCCGAATCGACGCCCGCGTCCTCGTCCGAGGCCGTGCGGCTGATGAGGACCTTCAGGTCCAGGTGCTCATAGTTGGCCAGCAGCTCGGCCGGGTCCTTCAGGTCTGCCTTGGTGATGCAGAGCAGGGGAGAGATGCCGGCGTCGTACGCCGCCACCAGGGCACGGTCGATGAACCCGGTGCGCGGCTCCGGATTGGCAGCGGCGACCACGATCACCAGCTGGTCAGCGTTGGCCACGACGACGCGTTCCACCGGATCCGTGTCATCGGCAGAGCGGCGCAGCAGGGTTGCCCGCTCATTGACCTTGACCAGCCGGGCGAGGCTGTCCGGAGAGCCGCTGACATCGCCGACCAGTCCCACCAGATCTCCGGCGACCACGGGGGTGCGCCGCAGCTCCCGGGCCCGGGCCGCGGTGACGATCCGTTCCTGCGGGGTGTCTTCGTCCACGATCGCGGTGTAGCGGCCGCGGTCAACGGTGATGATGCGCCCGGTGACGGCGTCTTCGTGGGCCGGACGGTCCTTGGTGCGGGGCCGCGAGCCCTTTTTGTTCGGGCGGATGCGGACGTCTGATTCGTCCCAGCCTGAGGTGCCTCGTGCCACGGCTACTCCTCCCGCGCCGCCGTCGGCCCGGTTCCGGCCACGAGGGCGGTCCAGAGCTGCGCGAATTCGGGCATGGTCTTTGATGTGGCTGCGATGTCCTCCACCACGACGCCGGGGACCACGAGTCCCAGGATCGCTCCGGCGGTGGCCATGCGGTGGTCCGCGTAGGTGCCGAAGATCCCGCCGTGCAGCGGAGCCGGCTGAATGGACAGGCCGTCAGCTGTTTCCGTGACGTCCCCGCCCAGAGAATTGATTTCGGTCTTCAGTGCCGCCAGCCGGTCAGTTTCGTGTCCGCGGAGGTGGGCAATGCCGGTGAGGACCGACGGCGAATCCGCCAGTGCGCAGAGCGCAGCGACGGTCGGGGCAAGCTCGCTGGTGTCCGCGAACGTGCCGCCGCGGATTTCTCCGGTGCCGGTCACTGTCAGCACGCCGTCGGCCAGCTCGGCGGTGGCACCCATCTGCGGAAGAATGCTCCGCCACTTATCGCCCACCTGGGTTGTGCCGGACGGCCAGCCGGGAATGCTTACGCTGCCGCCGGTGGCCACAGCGGCTGCCAGGAACGGACCGGCGTTGGAAAGATCGGGTTCAATGTCCACGTCGAAGGCCTTGATGGGCCCCGGTGCCACCTGCCATTCGTTGGGCACTGAGTCCTCCACCTCCACACCGCACTGGCGCAGCACCTGAATGGTCATCGCGATGTGGTCAAGGCTGGGAACGGTGTCCCCGGTGTGGATCAGATGCAGTCCATTGGTGAAGCGCGCGCCGGCCAGGAGAAGGGCGGAGACAAACTGGGAGGAGGCACCGGCGTCGATCTCCAGCCGTCCGCCGGGAACGCTGCCGCGTCCGGTGACGCTGAACGGCAGGGCGCCGCGTCCGCCGTCGTCCACCTCAATGCCCAGGCCGCGCAGGGCCTCGATGGTTGCCCCCATCGGGCGCTGGCGGGCGTGCGGATCACCGTCGAAAGCGGCCGTGCCGGTGCGCAGGGCGGCAAGCGGCGGCACAAAGCGCATCACCGTTCCGGCCAGGCCGCAGTCAACTTCCGTGTTTCCGGAAGCGGACGCCGGAAGCGGCTCAACCAGCAGGTCGGGACCGAACGGTCCGCTGCCGGGAGCTTCGGTGACCTTGGCGCCGAGGGACCGCAGCGCCGTGACCATCAGGGCGGAGTCACGTGAGTGCAGGGGCGCGCGGAGGCGGGAAGGTCCGTCGGCCAGTGCGGCCAGGACCAGGTAACGGTTGGTGAGGGATTTGGAGCCTGGAACCCTGACCACCCCGGTAACGGGGCGGCCAGGGGTGGGGGCCGGCCAGCCTTCAGCGACGGGCGCGGATGTTTCAGTCATGGTGCTTAGGAACCTGCAATATCTGATGCGGCGCTGCGGACGGCGCGGTCTGCCTTGGCCAGCTGCTTACGGGTCTGCTTGGTGACCTTGCGGGAACGGCGGCCGGCGTCCTTGCCCATGGCCCGCACGCTGCGCTGTGTGTCCGAGACCAGGTGCTCGGCCCGCCAGGCCAGTCCGGGACGGCCGTTGGTGTCCACTGCGGCAAGCAGGACGCCGCCGATCAGGGACATGTTCTTCAGCAGCTGGGTGCGGCGTTCCTTGCGGCCTTCGGCGGTGGTGGCATCGCCGTTGCGGTATTCCACCAGCGTGTTCACGCCTGCGGTGGCTGCCAGGACAAGTCCTGCGAGCCGGGAGAACTTGCCCAGGCCCAGCATGGCTGCAGCGCCGAGCTGGGTGGCGCCGAGGACCCGGGCGACGGCGGCCGGGTTCTCTGCGAGGCCTGCGGCGGACGGCACTGCCGAGCCCAGCCGGTTCAGGGTGGGGGTGAGCTGCTGGGCGGTCTGCTCGGCGTTGCGCAGCCGCTCCACACCCGCTGCCACAAAACCGGCGGCGAGGAGCGGGCGGGCTAGGGTTCGGACAATGCTCATGCGTGGCCTCCTGGGTTACGCCGGACCGGCGTGCGTTCAAAGATGATACGGCTGTGTCTCGCGGGACACGCCGTACGCAACGGATACCCCTAGTCTGGCACCTTTGGTGCCCTTGTACACCTCAGGGCCTTTAACGCCGGCGAAGCTCCAGCCGAGGAATATCCGCAGGCGGGCGGCCGTTATGGCTCATGTCGGTCCTGCACCGGCAGGGCCGGCGCGCACGCCGCCGGGCAGTCGGAAACGGAGTCGGAGGCTAAGGATGGCGGGTTCGCTGGTCCAGGAACGGAACACGGCAGAGGGGGCCGTGCCCGGGTTGCTGGCGCGTACACGCCCCTTACACTTGGACTTAATGAGAACTGATGTGCCGGAAGGCAGCCCACAGGTGGAAGATCCGGGCCTCGACGTGGCTACCGAGCCGGAGGAGGCCCGCAAACTGCGGTTCGAGCGCGATGCCATGCAGTACGTGGACCAGCTCTATTCGGCTGCCATGCGCATGGCCCGCAACCCGGCCGATGCCGAGGACCTGGTGCAGGAGGCCTACACCAAGGCTTTCTCGGCATTCCACCAGTACAAGCCCGGGACCAACCTGAAGGCCTGGCTGTACCGGATCCTGACCAACACGTATATCAACCTGTACCGCAAGCGCCAGCGCGAGCCGCTGCAGGCAAATTCGGACGGCGTGGAGGACTGGCAGCTGGCCAGGGCAGCTGAGCACAGCTCCTCCGGTCTGCGTTCAGCCGAGGCTGAAGCGCTGGACCACCTGCCCGATTCCGACGTCAAGAGTGCGCTGCAGGCCATCCCGGAGGAGTTCCGCCTGGCGGTCTATTTCTCCGACGTCGAAGGCTTCGCGTACAAGGAAATTTCAGAAATCATGAACACGCCGATCGGCACTGTGATGTCACGGCTGCACCGCGGACGCAAGATGCTCCGCGAGCTGCTGGCCGAGTACGCCTATGAACGGGGCATCAAGGGCAAGGCACAGAAGGCTGCCTCCGGAGCGGCGGAAACCGAGAATCAGGGGAAAACACTATGAGCGATTGCCAGAGCCTGGGTGATTGCGATGACGCACGCATCGAACGGCTGTATGAATACCTGGACGGTGCGCTCTCGCATAAAGACCTGGTGGAAATCAAGGAGCACCTCGACGGATGCCCGGAATGCGCCGAGGAACACGACCTCGAGTGTGTGATCCGCTCGGTCGTAAAGCGTTCCTGCACGGAAGAAGCGCCGCAGACGCTGAAGGCGAATATCCTCGCAAGGATCAGCCAGATCCAGTCGGCGGACCACTAGCCTGACGTAAAAAGGAAACCCCCGCTGCCGGAAGGCTGCGGGGGTTTTCTTTCGTTAGCGCGGAAAATCCGGCCAGACGCCCGAACTTAAGTGTTGGGACGCTTGCCGTGGTTTGCGCCGCCGCGCTTACGGTCACGACGCTTGCGTGCTCGCTTGCTCATGGCTGCCTCCTTCTTTCGCTTTCAAGTTCTGCCCTTCAGTCTCCCACACACTGCGCCCGTTGGCATAAATGCAGGCCCGCTGCATGCGCGGCCGCGCCGGCGCTTCGCCTAGGATGAATCAACCAAGCGACCAAAGGAGTTCATCATGCGAGCCGTGTACGCCCAGTCCCAGTCCCAGGAGGACCCGCTCAGCGGCCTGGTGGTAGGTGAGCTTCCCAGCCGTGAACCGGAGCCGGGCTTCCGGCGTGTGCGGGTGAAGGCATCGGCACTGAACAGGCACGACCTGTGGTCCCTGCAGGGCACGGGCCTGCCGGCTGACCGCCTGCCGATGGTCCTGGGCTGCGATGCCGCGGGAGTGGACGACGACGGCAATGACGTAATTGTGCACTCGGTGATTTCAACTCCCGGCTGGGACGGTGACGAAACCCTTGATCCCCGCCGCACCTTGCTCTCCGAGCGCTACCCGGGCACCATGGCAGACGAGGTCTGGGTTCCTGAACGCAACCTGGTTCCAAAGCCTGCCCAGCTGAGCTTCGAGGAAGCTGCCTGCCTGCCCACGGCGTGGCTTACGGCCTACCGCATGCTCTTTACCGTTTCACCTGCTGCTCCCGGATCCACGGTGCTGATCCAGGGAGCCGGGGGAGGGGTATCAACGGCCCTGACAGCGCTTGCTTCGGCTGCGGGGTTCCGGGTCTGGGTGGCCGGACGCAGCCCGGCCAAACTCGAGGACGCACGGCGGCTGGGCGCTGAGGCGGTCTTTGAATCCGGTGCCCGGCTGCCAGAGCGCGTGGACACTGTGTTTGATTCGGTGGGTGAAGCGACCTGGAGCCATTCGCTGAAGGCCCTCAAGCCCGGCGGAGCCCTGGTGACCTGCGGTGCCACGTCCGGTCCGAACCCTCCGGCCGACCTGAACCGGGTTTTCTTCCTGCAGCTAAAGGTCCTCGGTTCCACCATGGGCACCCGCGCCGAGCTCCAGCGCCTGGTCCAGTTCCTGCTGGCCACGGGTGTGCGTCCAGAGATCGACTCGGTGCTGGGGCTTGAGGATGCTGCCAAGGGATTCCGCCGGATGCACGACGGCGCTGCCACCGGAAAGATCGTCTTCCGGCATTAGCGGGGTTCGGATCCGCAGACAGAAAAGGCGGGCGCCAACCCGCGCCCGCTTCTCT